>NZ_JBEYJU010000135.1:0-17832 GCF_040703965.1 Streptomyces sp. NPDC006655
TGCAGCCGGGCGCGACGCAGGTGCGGGGCCGTGGTGCTGCCGTCCGAGACCTCGCAGATCAGCGAACGGTCCTTGACCAAGCGCAGTCGGATCGGGCCGGAGCCGTACCGGATCGCGTTCGTGACCAGTTCGCTCACGACCAGCTCCGTCGTGAACGTGGCCTCCTCCAGCCCCCACGTACTGAGCTGGTCATCAACCTGGCGCCGCGTGCCTGCCACGACAGCGGGGTCGCTGTTGAGCTCCCATTCGGCGACTTGGCCGCTGTCCAAGCCTCTGGTGCGCGCCATGAGGAGAGCGACATCATCGCTGGTGGGGCAGGAGTGAAGCGTGTCCAGGACGGCGTCACACATGCTCTCGAGCGAAGCGCTGGGGCGCCCCAGCACCGCTTTGAGCTCATCGAGACGCGCATCCACGTCCTGGTCGCGGGATTCGATCAGACCGTCGGTGAAGAGCGCGAGGACGCTCCCATGGGGAACCGCGACTTCGGTCGCCTCGAACGGCAGACTTCCCAGACCGAGAGGGGGGCCCACAGCGAGATCGACCACTTCGGCCTTGCCGCCGGGGCGCACGAGGACCGGAGGCGGGTGTCCGGCAGCGGCCATCGAGCACACCCCGGCGACCGGGTCGTACACGACATAAAGGCACGTGGCTCCGACGGCGCCCGGCAGCTCATCGGTGCAGGTCTCATTCGTCGCGTGGGTCACCACGTCGTCGAGGTGGGTGAGCAGCTCATCCGGCGGGAGCTCGATGTCGGCGAGCGTACGTACGGCCGTACGCAACTGCCCCATGGCGGCGGAGGCGGTGATGCCGTGGCCCACCACGTCGCCGACGACCAGTCCGACCCGGGCACCAGGAAGGGGGATCACGTCGAACCAGTCCCCTCCTACCTCCGCTCCGGGCCCCGCAGGCAGATAACGCGCCGTGGTCTCCACGGCCGAATGCGAGGTCGAGCCATGCGGCAAAAGGGTGCGCTGCAGCGCCTCTGCTATGCCGTGCTCACGGGTGAACTGGCGGGCGTTGTCCAGACAGATCGCCGCACGGGCGATCAGGTCCTCGGTGACCGTGAGATCGTCGGCGGAAAAAGGCTCGCCCGCCGACGCGTAGCGGAGGAACAGGGCCAGGCCCAGGGTGAGACCGCGCGCACGGATCGGTACAGCGATCAGCGAGTGGGACTCGTCCCGGGACAGGTCGGCCGCCGGTCCCGAAGTGTCACCGAACCAATGGTCAATCTCCGAGGCTCCGACACGGAGGAGTTCGGCGCGGTCAGCGGCCAAACACCGGGCGACGCGTGAGGACTCGGGATCCACCGCCTCGACCGAGGCGGCCGGTTTCCCACCGGCCTGCTCCGGAGGAGGGTCCGCACGGCGCAGCGCCACGGGGCCGGACAGGACGCGAGCCGGCAGATCTCCGTGAAATATGACCTCACACAGATGGATGCTGACGGCGTCCGCGAAGCGTGGTACGGCAACCTTGACCACTTCCCGGGCGGTTCCCGTGACGTCCAGGCTCGCACCGATCCGGGTTCGTGCCTCGCTCATGAGCGCCAGGCGCTCCCTCGAACCGTATTGCTCCGAGTAGTCGTATGCCGCACAACCCACCGCGCGCACTCGGCCGACGGAGTCCCGCAGCGGGAACAAGTCCGCGGCCCACGCATGGGCCTTCGCCTCACCCGGGACTTTCACGAACCTCTCTGTCGTCTCTGGTTCGCCCGTCGCGGCGACGCGGCGCACACGCCGCACATCTTCGGCGGTAACAACCCCCGGCACCGCCTCGGTCGTGAGCCGTCCACGGACGTCCTCCTCGCTCAACCCTGTGAGCCGGAACATCGCTTCGTTGTGCCTCAGAACATGGGCCCCACCGTCAGTAATCGAAAGCGCGAGCGGGAACTGATCGAACAGCCAGGACATCAGCGCGTTGTCCGGCGCCTGCTCCTCCGCCCCGTCATCGGCCGTCACCAGGAACCCAACGCGCTGATCCTCTACCGTCAGCGCAGTGATCTGCGTCGGCGCGTCAAAGGTGTGGCCGTCTTTGTGCCGAGGTACTCCGTCGGCCGTGTAAAGATCTGCCAGTTCCAGACCGACGGCTTCCTGCCGGGACCATCCCCACAGCGCCTGAGCACCGGCGCTCCAATGAGTCACCGCACCTCTGCCGTCCGTGGCGAGGACAGCACCCACTGAACGTGCTGCCGCCAGCACTTTCGGAGAGAGTCGACCGGATGCCGTGGTGTCTTCCGTCATGGCGCCTTGCCTGCGTCGGGGCCGCCGGGAGCGGCCACCCCCATCGTCATCCAGGGGGCTGACCCTGGCAAGGCAAGCAGCCAGGGCCACCGCCAGCCCGCGATTAGGCCCACGGCTGTGGAAGAGAGCCCTCCTGTCCGTTCAGCCCGCGACCGTCAATGCCTTGGGCAGGCAATCTCGTTCGGCTGGGACGCTCGAGCATGCGGCCCAGCCGAACGGACACCACGAGAAAGTGCTCACCACGCTGGCCGACGACCTGGACCTGGAGCCCCAAGGTCAGCACCGGCAGCCAGGTTCGCCGCCCCACGCCGCGCTCGACCAGAGGCCGTCGATGGAGGTAGTCGCCGGTGAAGACGGCCCTCAGTCATTCCGACGGGCCCCGCCGAGTCACCGGCTCACGAACGATCCTCGATCCACTTGGCCAGCACCTCGAGTGCCTGTTGGCCGTCCGCGGACTCGGGCCTGTCCAGTGAGCCATGTGACGCACCGGCGAGCAGATGGCGCTCACACGGCATGCCGGCCTCGGTCAACTGGCTGGCGAAGAGTTCCGCCGACGGTCGCACCGTGTCGTTCTCACAGTCCAGGAAGAAGGTGGGGGGATGGCCGGGGAGCGGGTCTCCCAGCCCGGCGAAGGCCGCCGGGTCATTCATGTGGTCCGGACCGGCGTAGTGGAGGTCCATCTCCACCAGCCACTGCGGTTCGAGGGAGGTGCCGTCGGTGGCCTCCCGTATGGCGGCCAGCTCTGCCGGGTCCCAGTCGGGGATTCCGCTGTGGAGGGCGGCGTAAGCCAGGATCAGTGTGCGCGGCGGCGGCTTCCTGTGGTCGAGGAGATACCGGGTGGCGGAAGCGACCAGGTTGCCGCCGGCGCTCGCGCCACCGAGGTGGAGCGTGTCGGCCGTGGTGCCAAGGACATCGGTGCTGTTCTCGACAGCCCAGTGCCAGCCTGCCAGCACGTCGTCGCGGGGCACCGGATAGCGCACACCGTGCAGGGCCTTGCGGTAGTCGAGGGCGAGCACCGGAACGCCCCGGGCGGCGAGGGCGAGGCCCACCCAGTGGGACTCGTACATGTCGAGGCTGCCGCTGACGTAGGCGCCGCCGTGGACCCAGACAAGTGCCGAAACGACCGGCTTGTCCGGATGGCGATACACCCGGGCCGGTACCCCTGCCGGCCCGAGGCGCAGGTGGCGAACCGTCACCGTTGCCAGCTCCGGAAGGCGTGCGACCAGATCGATCGGATTGTGCTGGCCCATGACGCGGTCTGCGGCTGGTCCCAGCCCTTCCAGGAGGGCCACGAACTCGCCGAAGGGCGGTAGCGCGGACTTTCCGCCCTGCGCCCCACGTCGTAGGACGGCCCCCAGCACCGGCGCGGGGAGTCTGCGCAGGACGTGTCCGGCGAGCTTCATGCGCAGCCGCTGCGAACGACTGCTCGTACCAACGGGTGTGGACACGCGTACTCCTCAGAGGTGATGCGGGTGAGCGTCGGCAGGGGTGGCACTCAGGAACTGGCGGCCTCCAGGGCAACGAACTTCTCCTGCAGGTCCACCAGGAACTGCTCACCGTTGGGCAGCATCTTCGCGACGGAACGCACTGTGGTGCCGGCGGGAGCTGAGGAGGCACCGTCCTCCATGTAGGCCGCGGCTTCCGGCATGTACGCGATGAGCAGGTCCTTGAAGGCGCGCATCGCGTCCTCGCGGTCCAGCAGCTCGTCAATGGCCATGTCCAGGGACAGCGGCGCACGCGCAGCGTCATCCGTCGCGAGGGACACCGTCCAGATGTGCCGTCCCGAGCCCACCTGCAGCTCCTGCTGACCGGGCAGGAGCACGTCGGCGGTGGTGTTCGGCGGTACGAGGGCTTCGACGGTCAACTCGCCGCCGGACAGGGACCAGTTGACGGACGCGTCGCCGTAGGGCGTGCGCAGTGCTGCCTCCGCGTGGGCGAGCCCGCCTCCCGGCACGGGCGCGATGCGCAGGCGTCGGTAGCCGGGTGCGGCGGGGGCCAGGCCGGCGACCGTACGGTGCAGCCAGTCGGCGACGGCACCCAGCGCGTAGTGGTTGAAGGAGGTCATCCCGCTCGGGTTGACCGTGCCGTCCGGCAGCATGCTGTCCCAGCGCTCCCAGATCGTGGTGGCGCCCATGGTGACCGCATAGAGCCAGGACGGGCATTCGCGCTGGAGCAGCAGCCGGTACGCGATGTCGGCGTGTCCGGTGCTCGTCAGGGCGTCGCAGATCAGTGGGGTGCCGACGAAGCCGGTGGCGATCTTGTAACCGCCGCCCCGGACCAGCTGGGCGAGCCGGTTTCCGGCGTGGACGCGCTGGTCGGCTGTGGCCAGCAGGTCGAAGCAGAGGGCGAGGGCGTAGGCGGTGGGGGCGTCGGCCATCATGCGGCCGGCGCCGGTGACGTACTCCTTCTGGAACGCGGACCGGATCTCGGACGCCAGTGTCTGGTAGCGCTCGGCGTCGGCGGTCTTGCCGAGGATCTCGGCGGAGCGGGCGAGAAGGTGGGTGGAGCGGGCGAAGTACGCCGTGGCCACGAGTTCGCCCGGGGTGGCTGCGGCGTCCGGGCGTCCGGCCAGGGCGGTGGGGTCGAGCCAGTCGCCGAACTGGAAGCCGGTGTCCCACAGTCGGGACTCGCCCGCGAGGCCGGTCACGTGGTCGACCCAGGCACGCATCGAGTCGTACTGCGCAGCCAGGACCCCGGTGTCGCCGTAGCGTTCGTACAGCACCCACGGCACCATGACCGCCGCGTCGCCCCAGGCCGCGGTGGCGGAGTCGGCTCCGGGAACGACCTTGGGCACGACGAACGGGACGACGCCGTTCTCGCCCTGCTCGGCGGCGAGGTCCGCCAGCCAGGAGGTGAGGAAACCGGCGCTGTCGTGGAGGTAGGAGGCAGTTGGCGAGAAGACCTGGATGTCGCCCGTCCAGCCAAGGCGTTCGTCGCGCTGGGGGCAGTCGGTGGGCAGGTCGAGGAAGTTGCCGCGCATGCCCCACACGACGTTCTCGTGCAGGCGGTCGACGAGGTCGTCGGAGCAGCTGAACGTGCCGGTGCGGGCGAGGTCGGAGTGCAGGACGACGGCCTTCACCGCGGTGGCGGCGTCGAAGCCGTCGGGTGCGCCGGTGATCTCGGCGTAGCGGAAGCCGTGGAAGGTGAAGCGGGGTTCGAAGACTTCGGTGCCCTCGCCGCGCAGGGTGTAGGTGTCCGTCGCGGCGGCGGTGCGCAGCGGGCGGGTGCACAGTTCGCCGTCTTCGAGGACCTCGGCGTGGCGCAGCACCAGCTGCTGGCCCGACTCGCCGGTCACCGTCACGCGCAGCCGTCCCACCAGGTTCTGGCCGAAGTCGAGAAGTGTACTGCCGGACGGTGTCGTGGCGACGGAGACCGGAGCGATCTCCTCGATAGGGCGCACCGGTGGTCCGTCGGGGGCGACCAGGGTGGCGAGGTCGCGATCGAGGGTGCGGACTCCGCGCCAGCCGGCGTCGTCATGACCGGGCTCCGACCAGCCGTGCCGTTCCAGCCGGGCGTCGTAGACCTCGCCGTCGTACAGGCTGGAGGAGACGACGGGGCCGGTTGCCGCCTGCCATGAGCCGTCGGTCACGATGCGCTCGGTGGTGCCGTCCTCGTAGGTCACCTCCAGCTGTGCGAGGAAGGCGAGATGGTTGCCGTAGACGGCCCGGGTCTTGCCGTCGAAGCCGATACGGCCGCGGAACCAGCCGTCGGCGAGCACCCCGCCGAGGGCGTTGCGGCCCGGGCGCAGCAGGCCGGTGACGTCGAAGGTCTGGTAGCGCAGACGCTTGTCGTACGCCGTCCACCCGGGTGCGAGGACGTGGTCGCCGACCCGGTTGCCGTTCAGTTCGGCCTCGTAGACGCCGAGCGCGGTGGCGTAGAGGCGAGCCGAACGCACGGGGCCGCGCAGGTCGAACTCGCGGCGCAGGAACGGGGAGGGCTGATCGAGCTGCGGGTCCTCCTCCCAGTCGGGAGTGATGAAGGACGCCGACCAGTCGTCGGGAGCGAGCAGCCCCGTCTCGACGGTCGCGGGCTCGCTCCAGGCGGACTTCGCACCGTCGGACCCGGTGACGCGGACACGGACGGTGGCTCGGTCGCGGGCCGTCAGCGGTGCGAAGGGCCAGGGGACCAGGACGGAGTCACCGGATTCGATACGCAGCACGGTCGGCTCCGAGCTCCCCGACACCGTCGGCTCCGAGCCCTCCTGCCCGGTGAGCTCCACCTCGTAGGCCGCCTGCTGCCAGTTCGGGGTGTCGGTGAGCGTGGTCCAGGACAGACGGGGGGTGGCTGCGCCCAGGCCGACGGGTTCACGCACATGCTCGAACCGGACCTCGGCAACGGTGACGGCGTGCGTGCGGGCTGCCTGAATCACGAGGGTTCCCCATTTCTATGAATCGATTCAATCGATGAGCCACACCTTGGTCGACGGTCCGAAGGGGCTCGAAAAAGTCTGTGGCTGAACCCTAGCCATGAAACCCGAATGCTACTAGGTTTCCGCCGTGTGAACTTCCGACGTACTTCGATCACCAACGTTCACGTGCCGTAGGAAGCAGTCGTTCCCGTCGCTCCACCCTCCGTCGGTGACCAGCAGGTCACCACTGGTGAGGGTTGGCGGTTCAGGCCATGGATCCGCCATGGCCGCCACGGACATGAAAGGTTCCAACCCCTTGCGTCGGCATCCGCCCTCGCCGCCGCAAGCCGCACGTTCCGGCTCCCTCCGAGTTGCCCCACCGACATCGCCGCCGCGCCCCGCATCGGCACGTCGTGCTCGACAGCCACTCACCACCGCTCGACGCGCTCCGCCCGCTCCGCATGAGCGGGCCGGTGCCGTCGCCCCACCCGCAGTCCGCCGAGCCGCGCGGGCCGCCCTCCGATGAGAGGCCACACTGCCGTGTCTTCATCCACCACCCCCTCCGCGCCCCCGCCCACCGCAGCGGCGTCCTCGACCACTGCCGAGCCCGCAGGTCTCGGTGCCCGTCTGGCACTGATCGCGGTGGCCCTGATGTGGCCGACGCAGCTGCTGTCTCTGAGCGGCCTGCTCGGAGGCAGCGCTCAGGCATCCGTCGCCCTGCACTTCCACACGGCGGACATCGGCTGGTTCCTCCTCGTCAACGCCCTGGTCGGCACAGTCATCCTGCCCTTCGTCGTGAAGGCGGCCGACCTGTACGGCAAGCGCAACACGATGATCGCCATCACCGTGCTCGGCCTGGTCGGCGACATCGTCGCCGCACTCGCCACCAACTACGAGACCCTGCTGATCGGCCGCGCCATAGCCGGCTTCTACGCGCCGATCGCGGCCCTGGCCTACGCCAGCGTCCGTGAGCTCTTCCCGCCCAAGCAGGTCGGCACCGCCAGCGGGTTCATCGGCAGCGGCATCGCGTTCGTGGCCCTGGGAGGCCCATTCCTCACGGGGTGGCTGCTGGACTCCTTCGGCTTCCGCGGCGTGCTGTGGGCACTGGCCATCGCCACGGCCGTCGGGCTGGTTCTCCTGCTCACCGTCGTGCCCGAGACACCCCACCGGGTGCGGGACACCAAGTTCAACTGGCTGTCCGGACTGCTCCTGGGCGCCGGCGCGGCGTCGGTCATCTACGGCGTGGGCAAGGGCGGCGAGTGGGGCTGGACGGATGCCGGCACGCTGGGATTCATACTCGGTGGCGTGCTGGCGGTGATCCTCTTCGTCGTCATCGAGAAGAAGTCCGCCAACCCGCTGTTCGACCTCACGATGATGTCCCGCCGCCCGGTGTGGAGCGTCATGGTCGCGACCTCCCTCATCGCCGGAACCATCTTCGGCACCGGCGTCATCACGCAGCTGCTGGTCCTTTTCCCCAAGATCCCCACGGTCTCGGACGGTCTGGGCATGACTGCCACCCACTTCGCGGTCATCGGCATCCCCTCCAGCATTCTCATCCTGCTCGTCGGCTTCGGCACCGGCGCCCTGGTGCGCAGGATCGACGCACGCATCCCGCTGGGCCTGGGCGCCGCGCTCGCCTGCCTCGGCTTCGTGCTTTCGCACAGCTGGCACTACACGAGCTTCCAGCTGTTCATCCTGGGGCCCGTTTCCGCGTTCGCCATGGGCATGATCGTCGCGTCGATGCCTGTGCTCATCATCCAGGCGGTCGACCCCGACGAGCAGGCCACCGCCAGCGGCCTGCAGAACCTCATGCAGGGCGTGACCATCGCGGTGATCACGCAACTCGTCTACGTGGTCCTCGCCCAGGACAGCCGTGTCGTCCAGGGCACCCGCTTCTACCTGGACGCCGGTTACAAGAACGCCATGCTCCTCGGCGCCGGTCTCGCGGCGGTGGGCCTCCTGACCGTGGCGCTGATTCCCAAGCTGAAGCGCACCGAGGACGTGACCGCGGGCGAGGCCCTGAGCCACTCCTGACCGTGCCCCCTGTCCAGTCCGTCCCGGCGGACCAGACCTCCCCTCACCGAAAGGCAACCCCCATGGCCCGTCGGCAGTCGGTCGACGAAGCGGATCTCACCCGGCGCCTCGACGCCATGTCCCTCAAAGAGAAGGTGACCCTGCTCACCGGCGGCGACGCCTGGACCCTGACACCGGTCGTCGCCGCCGGCCTCGCTTCCCTCGCCCTGTCCGACGGGCCCGTCGGCCCCCGCGGCACCACGTTCGGCGCCGACGCCCCTGCCGCACTGCTCTTCCCCAGCCCCACTTCACTCGCAGCGGCCTGGGACGAGGACCTGGCCCACGAGGCCGGGCGGCTAATGGGACTGAAGGCCCGCGAGATGGGCATCCACGTCCTGCTCGCCCCCACCGTCAACCTCCACCGTTCGCCCCTCGGCGGCCGGCACTTCGAGTGCTACTCCGAGGACCCCCACCTCACCGCACGTATCGCCACCGGCTTCGTCAAGGGGGTGCAGTCGACCGGCGTCGCCGCGACCGTCAAGCACTTCGTCGGCAACGACTCCGAGACCGAGCGCATGACCTACGACGCCCGGATCGACCCGACGACGCTGCGTGAGACGTACCTGCCGCCCTTCGAGGCGACGGTGCGAGAGGCGGATGCCTGGGTGGTGATGGCCGCCTACAACTCGGTGGGCGGCACGACGATGACCGAGAACACCGAGCTGCTCACCGGCCTGCTGAAGGAGGAATGGGGATTCGACGGCGTCGTCGTCTCCGACTGGCAGGCTGCCCGATCCCTCGAGGCCTCCGCCCTGGCCGGCCTCGACCTGGTGATGCCGGGACCGGACGGCCCCTGGGGCGACGCGCTGGTCGCCTCCGTGGAACAGGGCAGCGTGCCCGAGTCCGTGGTCGACGACAAGGTACGGCGGATCCTGCGGCTCGCGGCACGCACCGGCGCGCTGGATGGTGTCGACGCGCTGCCGACGGAGACCGTGCCCGGGGACATACGCGCACGCATCCGCGACCTCGCCGTACGCGGGTCGGTCCTGCTGCGCAACGACGGCCTGCTGCCCCTGGCCCCTGCCGCGCTCGGCAAGGTCGCACTCATCGGACCCAACGCGGTTCGTTTCGCACCGCAAGGCGGCGGAAGCGCCCATGTCACGCCCGAGCATGTGGTCACACCCGCAGAAGGACTGCGCCGCGCGCTCGGTGAACACGTCGAGGTCACCGTCCACCCGGGCGTCTTCCCGCACGCCAAACTGCCTCCGATCCACGCAGGGTTGGCCACCGACCCCGTGGACGGCGCGCCAGGCGTGCGCCTGGAGTACCGCTCGGCGGACGGCAGCCTCATGTCCGACGAACACAAGGACCCCTCGGCCTGGTGGTTCCCCATCGTCCTCGGAGAGGACGTCGACGAACTGTGGCTACGGACCCGGCTCATCCTGACGGAGTCCGGTGAGCACCGGCTGTCCGTCCTGGGAACCGGCCAGTTCACCCTGCATGTGCCGGGCCAGGAGCCCCAGACCCACGAGGAACTGCAGGAAGGCGACGACATCGCCGCACTCCTGCTCAACCCGCCGTCGCACACCTTCGTCTTCCCCGCGGTGCGGGGCGAGACCGAGATCCTGGTGCGGGTGCGCCCGCAACGCAACCTCCCCTACCCCATCACCCTGCTGGGCCTCGGCTACGACCGCCCACGCGGTAGCGACGAGGAAGAACTGCAAGCGGCAGCGGTCGCCGCGGCGGACGCGGACGTCGTCGTTCTCATGATCGGCAGCGACGCCGACACCGAGGCCGAGAACGCCGACCGCGCTTCACTCACGTTGCGCGGCCTGCAGGACCAGCTCGTCGAACGAGTCTGCGCCGCGAACCCCCGTACCGTCGTGGTCGTCAACGCCGGCTCGCCTTTCCTGATGCCGTGGGCCGAACGACCGGCCGCACTGCTGTGGTCGTGGTTCCCCGGCCAGGAGGGCGGCGACGCGATCGCGGACATCCTGACCGGTACCGAGCCGGGCGGGCGACTGCCCACGACCTTCCCGGCGCTCGAGGAGGACGTGCCGGTTCTGTCGACCCAGCCGGTCGACGGCGTCCTCGACTACAAGGAAGGGACACTGATCGGGCACCGCGCCTACGCGGCGTCCGGCATCGCACCGCTCTTCCCGTTCGGCCACGGGCTGTCATACACGACCTGGCACTACCAGGACTTCGTGGTCACCGGAGACCTGGCGCGCGGGCTCACCGTCCGCGTCCACGTGCGCAACACCGGCTCAAGGGCCGGCCGCGAGGTCGTCCAGGCCTATCTGGAACCCGCCGACGGCTCCGAACCGGCCCGCCTGGTCGGATTCACCGCCATCGAGGCGGAGGCCGGCGCGGCCGCGGTCGCCACCATCCAGGCGCCCGCACAGGCTCTTGCACGCTGGACCGGAAGCGGTTGGGGCACCCGATCCGGGCCGCACCTGCTCCGGGTCGGACGCTCGGTCCTGGACACGCCGCTCCGTACCCATGTGGCGCGACCAGCCTGAACGCCGGTGAGTCCCTGGTATGCCGAGCTGACGGACGGTGAAGTACGGTCGGGGCGTGAGCACACCACGCAAGCCCCGTGGCCCCTACCGCAAGGGGCTGGAGCGCCGGAAGCAGATCCTGCGGGCCGCCCTGGAGGTCTTCCACGAGCACGGCGAACGCGGCTCGTCGCTCAAGGAGATCGCCGACCGCGTGGGCATGTCGCAGGCGGGTGTGCTGCACTACTTCGACTCCCGCGAGGAACTACTGCTGGCCGTCCTGGCCGAACGAGACGCCCTGGACACCGAGTCGGTCGCCGACGCGACGTCCCCGGGCGAAGCCGTCGCCCGGACCGTGGCACACAATGCCCAAGAGCCGGGCCTGGTGGACCTGTTCGTCACCCTGTCCGCCGCCGCGTCCGACCCGGACCATCCGGCCCACGCGTTCTTCAAGCAGCGGTACGCGGACCTGGGTGCCCAGATCGAGGACGGTCTGGTCACGGCCCAGCAGCAAGGGCAGATCCGCCCGGACATCGCACCGCGGCACATGGCGCGGATGCTGGTGGCCCTCTCGGACGGGCTTCAGTTGCAGTGGCTGCTGGATCCGAGTGTCGACATGGCGGAGACGATCGACGCGTTCAACCGGATGTGCCGGGCCTGGTCGGACGAGACGAGCGGCTCGGCGCCTCAGGCGTCGTCCCGCGACCACGCCTGAGCTTCGACACCACAACTCACCGCAGCACCGCCTTCAAGCCGCCGCGCACCGTCACAGGGCCCTGCGGTCGCTCCCGCGCGCCCTCAGCGGCCACAGCGCGGTCCTGGCATTTCCGTAGCATCCAATACCTAGCGTCATTCGCTTTTTGCTTCTAGAGTCGGTCGCCGGCGCCCTTCCGTGTCGTCGCGCCTGGCCATCCACGTATGCGACGCAGCTACCCCGCCGCAGGCCGCCGACGGGAAACGGCGCCTCTTCCCCCTCCTCGAAAAACAACCACGATGCGTGCGCGCACCGCACTCAGCGGCTCCGCCGCAAGACCAAGAGGCAGCCCTATGGAACGCCTGAACAGCCACCGCATACTCGTCACCGGATCCGCTTCCGGCATCGGCCGCGCGACCACCCTCCGACTCCTTTCCGAGGGAGCCCGCGTCGTTGCGACGGACATCGCCGAGGACGGCCTTGCCGAGACGGCCGGCCTTGCCGACAAGGCAGGAACCGGCGACCGGCTCCGGACGACCGTCCTCGACGTCTCCGACGAGAGCGCGGTGAACAGCGTCGTGGCAGACGCCGTCGCCGGTCTCGGCGGCCTGGACGCCCTGGTGAACGTGGCCGGCATGCTGCGCGGGGCCCATACCCACGAATGCTCCCTGGAACTGTGGAACCGCGTCATCGCAGTGAACCTCACCGGCACCTTCCTGGTGACCCGGGCGGCGCTGCCCGCACTCCTGGAAACGGGCCGGGGCGTGGTGGTGAACTTCAGCTCCACCTCGGCCCAGTTCGCCCACCCGTTCATGGCCGCGTACTCCGCGAGCAAGGGCGGGATCCTGTCCTTCACCCACAGCATCGCCCAGGAGTACGGCAAGCAGGGCCTGCGCGCGGTGAACATCAACCCGGGCAGCATCTCCAGCGGCATCACCGAGAACATCTTCTCGCTCGTCCCCGAGGACACCGACTGGAACCTCTTCACCAAGCTCACGCCCGCCCTCGGCGAGGGCTTCGGTTCGCCCGACACCGTCGCCGGCGTCGTCGCGATGCTCGTCTCCGACGACGGAGCCTTCATCACCGGCACCGAGATCCGCATCGACGGCGGCACCCACCAGTAGGACCTGCGCGGGAGCATCTCGCGCCCGCGTCGACACTCCCCCACCGAATCCGCGCATGAGCATGCCTGACCGGCCGGAGGCCGCCATGTCCCACCCCTCAGCCGGGCTCCCCGCCCGAGCAGTCGTGGCCGAAGGCGGCTCCGGTGCTCCCGCCCCGGTCAGCCGCCGGTTCATCACCCTCTACGTCATCGCCTACCTGGGCTTGTATCTGGCGGTGATGACCCCCTTGCTGGTGTCGCTCGCGATCCGGCTCGAGGACATCGACCCGGACGGCAAGACCAGGAGCCTCGGCCTGGTGGTCGGCGTGGGAACACTGGTGAGCATCGTGGCGGGTGTCGTCATCGGGGTCCTGAGCGACCACACCACCGCGCGCCTGGGCCGGCGCAAGCCCTGGATCATCGCCGGGATCCCGGTGCTGCTCGCGGGATCCGTGGTGACAGGTCTCGCCTCGTCGGTCGGCATGGTGCTCGTCGGCTTCGTCATCGGCCAGCTGGGGCTCAGCTCGATCATGACGGGGATGCAGGCGATTTTCCCCGACCAAGTGCCCGAGCAGCAACGCGGCAAGGTGTCGGGACTGCTCGGCTTCACCGCGCAGATCGCGGGGGTGGCCGGTTTCCAGCTCGCGGAACCTCTGAAGGGCTCCGGGCTCCTGCTGTTCCTCGTCCCGGCCGCCCTTGCCTCCCTCGCGCTCCTGCCCGTCGTCGTCTTCCTCCCCGACCCTGTCGTACGCATCGCAGGGAAGGACCGTCAGAGCTTCGCCAACGTGTTCCGCGGCCTCACCTTCAACCCGCGGCGCCACCCGGACCTGGGGTGGACCTGGGCGGGCCGGTTCTTGATCCAGCTCAGCCTGATGTTCCTGTCCACCTACCAGCTCTACTTCCTCACCGACCACCTCGGTTACAAACTGAGCGAGGTGACGGGCCTGCTCGCGCTCTCCGGCGGGATCGGCCTGCTGATGACCTCCACGGGAGCCGTGGCCAGCGGCATCCTCTCCGACCGCCTGCGCCGGAGGAAACCGTTCATCTACGCCGCGGCGGCGGCATTTGCCGTCGGCTTCGCCATCGTGGCGACCGCCCCCTCGTTCCCGCAGGTCATGATCGGCTCCCAGATCATCCTGCTCGGGGCGGGCATCTTCGGAGCGGTGGACATCGCACTGGTCACCGACGTCATCCCGAACCGGGAGACCGAAGGCGCCAAGTACATGAGCGTCTTCGGGATCGCCAGTGCCCTGCCGCAGTCACTCGCGCCGCTCATCGCCCCCTTCATCCTCGCGATCGGCGGCGGCGACAACTACACGCTCCTCTTCCTGACAGCGGGGGGCGTCGCTGTGGCCGGCGGATTGACGGTCCGTCCGATCCGCGGCGTCCGCTGAAGCGTAGGTGTTGTTCCCATACGCTAAAACCTAGCATCATTCGGTATTAGCGGTAGGATTTCCTTCACCGACGCACACCGCTCCACACCTCTCCCGCATCGCCGAACCCGCCGTCGCTCCACGCGTCGGCATACCGGTTTGCGTCTCTTCCACCCGGCAACCGCCCAGAATTCCCGAGGAATACGCCACATGACTCACGCCCACACGGCCACCGAGCCGAGTCTCGACGACAAGACCGCGCTCCTTTCCGGCCGGGACTTCGGCAGCACCGAGGCCGCCGAGGCCTCCGGGATCCCCTCGCTGGTGCTCAGCGACGGCCCCCACGGAGTGCGGCGCCAGCGCGCGGACTCCGACCACATGGGAGTACACCAGAGCGAGCCCGCCACTTGCTTCCCGCCCGCTGTGGCGCTGGCCTCCAGCTGGGACCCCGACCTCCTGCGCCGACTCGGCGAAGCCCTCGGCCGCGAGGCACGCCACCTCGATGTGGATGTTCTGCTCGGCCCCGGCGTGAACATCAAGCGCTCACCGCTGTGCGGCCGCAACTTCGAGTACTTCTCCGAGGACCCGCTGCTCAGCGGAGTCCTCGGAGCCGCCTACGTGCGGGGCGTGCAGAGCCAGGGCGTGGGCACGTCGGTCAAGCACTTCGCGGCCAACAACCAAGAGACCGACCGCATGCGAGTCAGCTCCGACGTCGACGAACGCACCCTGCGGGAGATCTACTTCCCGGCGTTCGAACGCATCGTCACCGAGGCGCGGCCGGCCACCGTGATGTGCTCCTACAACAGGGTCAACGGCCTCCACGCCGCCGAGAACCGCTGGCTGCTGACCCAGGTGCTGCGCGAGGAATGGGGCTTCGACGGCCTGGTCGTCTCCGACTGGGGCGCCGTCAGCGACCGCGTCGCCGCATTGCTCGCCGGCACGGACCTGGAGATGCCCGGCAACGGCGGCGTCACCGACGCGGAGGTCGCCGCGGCGGTGCGGGCGGGCGAACTGGACGAGGGTGTCGTCGACACGGCCGTCGCACGATTGCGCACGCTCACAGAGCGCGTCCGGGCCGGGGGCGCCCCGGCCGGGGTGGACCACGAGGCGCAGCACCGGCTCGCCCGCGAGATCGCTGCAGACTGCCTTGTCCTGCTCAAGAACCGGGACCGGACCCTCCCGCTCGGCCCCACCGGCCGCATCGCCCTCATCGGCGAGTTCGCACAGACCCTGCGCTACCAGGGCGGCGGCAGCTCCCACGTCAACGCCACCCGCATCGACAGCCCGCTGGAACAGCTGCGCGCCGCGCTGCCCGACGCCGACATCGACTTCGCCCAGGGGTACGACCCCACCGGCCAGGCCGACGCGGCCCACCTGCGTGGGCAGGCCGTCGCGCTTGCGGCACAGGCCGACACCGCCGTGCTCGTCGTCGGCCTGCCCGAAGCCGACGAGTCCGAGGGCTTCGACCGCGAGCACATCGATCTGCCGCGGGATCAGGTCGAGCTGATCCAGGAGGTGGCCCGCGCGGCCCGCCGTACGGTCGTCGTGCTACTCAACGGCGGTGTGGTGAGCCTGGAGGGCTGGCACGACGAGGTGGACGCCGTGGTGGAGGCGTGGCTGCCCGGCCAGGCGGGCGGGGGCGCGATCGCCGACGTGCTCGCGGGCCGGGTCAACCCCTCCGGCCGTCTCGCCGAGACCATCCCCTTCCGCCTCCAGGACACACCGTCCTTCCTCAACTTCCCCGGGGAGCAGGGGCATGTCCGTTACGGCGAGGGCGTGATGGTCGGCTACCGCTACTACGAGAGCGCGGATGTCCCGGTCCGTTACTCGTTCGGCCACGGCCTGAGCTACACGACCTTCGAGCAGAGCGACTTCCACGTCACCGCCACCGGTGCGGACACGGCGACGGCTACCGTCACGGTCACCAACACCGGCGACCGGTCCGGCAAGCACGTGGTCCAGGTCTACGTCGCCGCCCCCAAGCGACCGGTCAGCAGCCCGGCCCGGGAACTGCGCGGCTTCGCCAAGGTGTCCCTCGCACCCGGCGAGAGCACGGTCGTCGAGATCGACCTGGACCGCCGCGCGTTCGCCTACTGGGACATCGCCCGCGCCGACTGGACCGTGGCCGCGGGCCGGTACGAGGTGCAACTCGCCGAGAACGCCCACACCGTCGTCGCCGCCGTACCCCTGGACCTCGCGGGGGACCTGCTGGCGAAGCCGCTCACGCTGGAGTCCACTGTCGGCGAGTGGTTCGGCCACGCGTCCGTCGGCCCCGCCCTCACCGAGGCCCTCGAATCGGGGATGACCGAGGAGCAGGCCGCCGTCGCAGCGGAGAACGCGGACGCGATGCGCATGGTCGAGTCCATGACCATGCGGGCGTTCCTCGGATTCCTGCCGAATCCACTGCCCCAGGAGTTCCTGGAACAGCTGATGCAGACGAGCCGCACCCTTGCATGACGGAGTGCGCGGACAGACCCAGTCGGCGGTCAGGGCCGTGAAAGCCATGACCGCCGTGGCCGTTCAGCAGCGGACCTGAACGCACCGGCCGTGAACGGCGCGACGGCTCCGCAGGATCGCGACCGAAAGCCCAAGGCCGGCCTTCCCCTGCCTTGGGCGGCGGCCGGAGACCGGCTCACGTTAGGGAGGCAGGACGACCGGGGCCCGAGCTGAGCCGCATGACTGTGTCGGCCCTTTCGGGCAACTCGCGCGACGTGGCTCGCAAGGGGGCTTGACGAAGCGCGACGTACCGTCGCGGTCGTCAATACCCGGCCACCGAGGCAAGGCCAACTCCCCAGAGTCTGCGCACTGTCACCCGTGTCGATGCCTTTGAGATCCGAGCAGCCCTCACAGCGTCGAAAGGTTCATCGTGAATCAGCCCACCCGCCCGCGCGTCGAACACCTTGACGATGACGTCCAGGGCATCCGCCACCCTGCGCCGAGGTAGTCGTGGTGGCTGCCGGCCGACGCCAGCTGCCAGGTGGCGTACCGAATCCACACCGATGTCTGGGATTCCGGGCGGGTGGAGAGCGACCAAAGCGTGCTGGTGCCGTACAGCGGGCCCGCGGTCCCTGACGGGCGGCGGGTGACCTGGCAGGTCAAGGTGTGGACCGATCTCGGCGAGAGCGACTGGTCCGAGCCCGCGTACTGGGAGACGGCGCTCGAACTGGACAGCTGGCAGGCATCGTGGATCGAGCCGTCCGAAGGCAGGGTGGCGGAGCCGGGTGAGCGCCCCGCCTATCCGCTGCGGCGCGAGTTCACACTCCACGAAGCACCCGAGCACGCTCGGGTTCGCGTCACTGCCCATGGCATCTACGAGTTGTTCGTCAACGGTGTCCGCTGCAGACGGTCCTGCAGCAGCTGGCGATCAGCAGGCCTGGTCGGCAATTCCTGTCCCCGTCAATGGCAGGAAGCGCTTACCCGTACGGTCGCAGGCGTACCCGGCAGCTGTTACTCCCATACAAGCTCACGGGCACCCAGTGCCTGTTCGGCCCAGATGATCTTGCCCGTCGGCGTGTACCGCGTGCCCCATCGCTCGGTCAGCCGGGCGACCAGGAACAGTCCGCGGCC
>NZ_JBEYJU010000136.1:0-17588 GCF_040703965.1 Streptomyces sp. NPDC006655
CATGTGGCGGAGCCACCTGGCCCGCCACCCCGTGCGTCGAGCGTGCGTGCCGGGCGTCGCGACGCCGCGGAGATCCATCAGAAGGGCCCTAGGCGCGGCCCGGGAAGAAGATCTTGACCTCGCGCTCGGCGGACTCCTCGGAGTCGGACGCGTGGATCAGGTTCTCACGGACGATCACGCCGAAGTCGCCGCGGATGGAGCCGGGCGCGGCGGCGATCGGGTCGGTGGGGCCGGCGAGGGCGCGGACGCCCTCGATGACCCGCTCGCCCTCGACGATCAGGGCGACGACCGGGCCGGAGGACATGAACTCGACGAGCGGCTCGTAGAACGGCTTGCCGACGTGCTCGCCGTAGTGCTGCTCCAGGGTGGCCCGGTCCAGGGTGCGCAGTTCCAGCGCGGTGATCTGCCAGCCGGCCTTGCGCTCGATACGGCCGATGATCTCGCCGGTCAGACCGCGACGGACGGCGTCGGGCTTGAGCAGGACGAGGGTGCGCTGGGTCACGAGGGCTCCTTCGGGTACTGACGTGTGCGGTGAGGGCAGGCTACAGGGCGGGTCCGGGGAGCCGTTACGCAGCGTCAGGTGCGGAGGGGGCCTCGGTCCCCGCCGCGGCCTGCGCCGCGAAGCGGGCCTTGGCTTCGTCGATCTTCCGGCCGTAGTGCACCGACGCCCACCACAGTCCCGCGAAGACCGCGCCCAGGAAGTACATCGTCGGGACGAAGACGCCGGAGGCGATCAGGGCGAGCTGCAGGGCCCAGCCGAGAGCGACGCCGCCCGGGCGGGTGAGCACCCCGCACAGGGCCACGCACAGGACCATCGCGACGCCGCTGACCAGCCACACCGTGGCGGCGGACAGGTCGGGGTCCTTCATGGCGACCAGGGCGGCGAAGCCGATCACGAAGAACTCGCCGATCAGCGTGGAGGAACACAGCGTGCGCATGGTCAGCCCCTCCCGAGGAGCAGTCGGGCCTCGCCCACGGTGATGACGGAGCCGGTGACCAGCACACCGCCGCCGGCGAACTCGCCCTCCTCCTCGGCCAGCGTGATCGCGGCCTCCAGGGCGTCCGGCAGCCGCGGTTCGACCTGGACGCGGTCCTCGCCGAAGACCTCGACGGCGATCGCGGCCAGTTCGTCCGCGTCCATCGCGCGGTGGCTGGTGTTCTGGGTGATCACGACCTCGGCGAAGACCGGCTCGAAGGCCTCCAGCAGGCCGCGGACGTTCTTGTCGGCGCTGGCCCCGACCACGCCGATCAGCCGGCTGAAGTCGAAGGCCTCGCCGACGGCCTCGGCGGTGGCGCGGGCGCCGGCCGGGTTGTGGGCGGCGTCCAGGACGACGGTGGGAGAGCGTCGTACGACTTCGAGGCGGCCCGGCGAGGAGACGCCGGCGAACGCCTTGCGGACCGTGTCGATGTCGAGGGGCTCGGGGCGCTGGGAGCCGACCCCGAAGAACGCCTCGACGGCGGCGAGCGCGACGGACGCGTTGTGGGCCTGGTAGGCGCCGTGCAGCGGGAGATAGACCCCGCTGTACTCGCCGCCCAGGCCGCGCAGGGTGAGCAGCTGGCCGCCGACGGCGACCTGGCGGGCGACGACGCCGAACTCCAGGCCTTCGCGGGCCACGGTCGCGTCCACCTCGACGGCCTTCTTCAGCAGCACCTGGGCCGCGTCCACCGGCTGCTGGGCCAGGATGACCGTCGCGTCCTGCTTGATGATCCCGGCCTTCTCGGCGGCGATCTCCGCGGTGGTGCCGCCGAGCCGGTCGGTGTGGTCGAGGTCGATGGGGGTGACCACGGCGACGTCGCCGTCGATGACGTTCGTGGCGTCCCAGGAGCCGCCCATGCCGACCTCGACGACCGCGACGTCCACGGGGGCGTCCGCGAACGCCGCGTACGCCATGCCGGTGAGCACCTCGAAGAAGGACAGCCGGTAGTCCTGCTGGGAGTCGACCAGGTCGAGGTAGGGCTTGATGTCGTGGAACGTCTCGATGAACCGCTCGGCGGAGACCGGGGCCCCGTCGAGGCTGATGCGCTCGGTGATCGACTGGACGTGCGGGCTGGTGTAGCGGCCGGTGCGCAGGTCGAAGGCGCCGAGCAGGGCTTCGATCATGCGGGCGGTGGAGGTCTTGCCGTTGGTGCCGGTGATGTGGATCGAGGGGTACGAGCGCTGCGGCTCGCCCAGCACGTCCATGAGGGCGGCGATCCGGGCGACCGAGGGCTCCAGCTTGGTCTCGCCCCAGCGGGTGGCGAGCTCCGCCTCCACCTCGCGCAGGGCACGGTCGACCTCGGGGTCCTCGGGGCGGCCCGGGACGTCGGGCTGCTGCGGACCGCCCTGGGTACGCAGGGTCCGGCTGCCGGCCTCGATCACCGCGAGATCGGGGTCGCGGTCCGTCTCGGCCGAGATGATCTCGTCGAAGTCGTCGAAACTCTCGTTGGGGTCACGCGGGGGCAGATCACTCACGGCACCAGTCTACGGAGCCACTCGCATCCACGTACGCGCGGTCACCACCGACGCCCGCGCGGGGCTGCCGGGTGGCCGCTTGGCCGGTCGGCGGGGCTGAGCGGGGGTGCGTCGGTGGTCGGGGAGCGGGGACGAACGATGTGCTCGGCGCCCGCGGGAGGGGGCTGCCAGGTGGCGGCATGTCCGGTGGGCGGGGGGGGGGCGAGCGTGTCGTGGCGGCGGGCGTGGGGCGGGCGTGGGTTGACGCGGACGCGGACGGGCGCGCCGTCCCTCCTGGAGGAGGGGCGGCGCGCCCGTCGGGGTGGTCGGGGGGTTACGCCTCCGGGAGGCGGTCCAGCTGGGTCTGGAGGCGGGTGATGTCCTCCTCCGCCTTCGCGAGGCGGCCGCGGATCTTGTCGACCACGTTGTCCGGGGCCTTCGCCAAGAACGCCTCGTTGCCGAGCTTGGCCGTCGCCTGTGCCTTCTCCTTCTCGGCCGCCGCGAGGTCCTTCGCCAGGCGCTTGCGCTCGGCGGCGACGTCGATGGTGCCGGAGAGGTCGAGGGCGACCTCGGCGCCGGCGACCGGCAGGGTGGCGGTGGCGGTGAACGCGTCGCCCTCCGGCTGGAGGCGCAGCAGCTGGCGGATCGCGGCCTCGTGCGGGGCCAGCGCCGTGCCGTCCAGGGTGAGGCGCGCCGGGACCCGCTGGCCGGGCTGGAGGCCCTGGTCGGCGCGGAAGCGGCGGACCTCGGTGATGACGGACTGGAGGGTTTCGATCTCGCGCTCGGCGGCCTGGTCCCGGAAGCCCGAGTCCTTCGGCCAGTCGGCGATCACGACGGACTCGCCGCCGGTCAGCGTCGTCCACAGGGTGTCCGTGACGAACGGGACGACCGGGTGGAGCAGCTTGAGCGTGACGTCGAGGACCTCACCGAGGACGCGCTGGGAGACCTCGGCGCCCCGGCCGCCCGCCTGGAAGGTGGTCTTGGACAGCTCGACGTACCAGTCGAAGACCTCGTCCCACGCGAAGTGGAAGAGGGAGTCGGACAGCTTCGCGAACTGGAAGTCGTCGTAGAACGCGTCGACTTCCGCGACCGTCTCGTTCAGACGGGAGAGGATCCAGCGGTCCGTGGCCGACATCTCGGCGGCGTCCGGGAGCGGGCCCTCGACGGTCGCGCCGTTCATCAGCGCGAACCGGGTCGCGTTCCAGATCTTGTTGGCGAAGTTGCGGGACGCCTGGACCCACTCCTCGCCGATCGGGACGTCGGTGCCGGGGTTGGCGCCGCGGGCCAGGGTGAAGCGGACGGCGTCGGAGCCGTACTTGTCCATCCAGTCCAGCGGGTCGACGACGTTGCCGAAGGACTTCGACATCTTCTTGCCGCGCTCGTCACGGACCAGGCCGGTCAGCGCGATGGTGCGGAAGGGGACCTCTCCGTCCATGGCGTACAGGCCGAACATCATCATCCGGGCGACCCAGAAGAAGATGATGTCGTGACCGGTGAGCAGGACGTCGGTCGGGTAGAACTTCCGCAGGTCGGCGGTCTGTTCGGGCCAGCCGAGGGTGGAGAACGGCCACAGGCCGGAGGAGAACCAGGTGTCGAGGACGTCGGTGTCCTGCGTCCAGCCCTCACCGGCGGGCGGCTGCTCGTCGGGGCCGACGCAGACGACCTCGCCCTGGGGCCCGTACCAGACGGGGATGCGGTGGCCCCACCACAGCTGGCGCGAGATGCACCAGTCGTGCATGTTGTCGACCCAGTCGAAGTACCGCTTCGACATGTCCTCGGGGTGGATCCGCACCCGGCCGTCGCGGACCGCGTCGCCCGCGGCCTGCGCGAGCGGGCCGACCTTGACCCACCACTGCATGGACAGGCGCGGTTCGATGGTGGTCTTGCAGCGCGAGCAGTGGCCGACGGAGTGGACGTAGGGCCGCTTCTCGGCGACGATCCGGCCCTGCGAACGCAGGGCGCCGACGATCGCGGAGCGGGCCTCGAAGCGGTCCAGGCCCTGGAAGGGGCCGTGAGCCGTGATGACGGCGCGCTCGTCCATCACGGTGATGGACTCCAGGCCGTGGCGCTGGCCGATCGCGAAGTCGTTCGGGTCGTGGGCCGGGGTGACCTTGACGGCGCCCGTGCCGAACTCCGGGTCGACGTGCGCGTCCGCGACGACCGGGATGGTGCGGTCGGTCAGCGGGAGCTTGATGCGCTTGCCGACGAGGTGGCGGTACCGCTCGTCGTCAGGGTGGACGGCGACGGCCGTGTCGCCGAGCATCGTCTCCGCGCGGGTGGTGGCGACGACCAGCGTCTCCTCGCCCTCGCCGTACTTGATGGAGACCAGCTCGCCGTCGTCCTCCTGGTACTCCACCTCGATGTCCGAGATGGCCGTCAGACAGCGCGGGCACCAGTTGATGATGCGCTCGGCGCGGTAGATCAGCTCGTCGTCGTAGAGCTTCTTGAAGATGGTCTGGACGGCCTTGGACAGGCCTTCGTCCATGGTGAAGCGCTCGCGGTCCCAGTCGACGCCGTCGCCGAGCCGGCGCATCTGGCCGAGGATCCTGCCGCCGTACTCCTCCTTCCACTGCCAGACCCGCTCGACGAACTCCTCGCGGCCCAGGTCGTGGCGGGACTTGCCCTCCTCGGCGAGCTGCTGCTCGACCTTGTTCTGGGTGGCGATGCCGGCGTGGTCCATGCCCGGCAGCCACAGCGCCTCGAAGCCCTGCATGCGTTTGCGGCGGGTCAGCGCGTCCATCAGCGTGTGCTGGAAGGCGTGGCCCAGGTGCAGCGAGCCGGTGACGTTCGGCGGGGGGATGACGATGGTGTACGCGGGCTTGTCGCTCTTCGCGTCGGCCGCGAAGTAACCGCGCTCTACCCAGCGCTCGTACAGCGTCCGCTCTACATCGGCCGGCGCGTACTGGGTCGGCAGTTCGGTGCTGGGCGCGGTGGGCTGCTGCTGAGCGTTCTCGGTCACGGGGCTCAGTTTAGAGGTGTTGCGGGGCTGTCCCGAAACGCGTTTGTTCTGTAACGGCGAAGACCCCTGTGCCGTGGGTCCCCTGTGGCTGCGCCAGGATGTCAGGAACACATAAGCATCTGGAGGGGAACCCAGAGATGAGCTACAACCAGCCGGGCCCGTACGGGGGGCCGCCGCCTCAGCAGCCGGGACCGTACGGGCAGCAGCCGGGTCCCTACGGCGGGCAGCAGCCTGGTCCGTACGGCGGGCCGCCGCAGGCGCCCCAGCCCGGCTACGGCTACCCCCAGCAGGCCCCGCCGGCGCAGCCCGGGCCTTACGGGCAGCAGCCCACGCAGCCGGGGTACGGCTACCCGCAGCAGGGCGTTCCCCCGCAGCAGAACCCGTACGGTCAGCAGCCGCCGCCCTACGGCACGCCCCCGTACGGTCAGCAGCCCCACGGCCTTCCGCAGCCGCCGGCTCCGGGGGGCGGGAAGAAGAAGACGGGCCTGATCATCGGGGCGGTGGCGGTGGTGGCCGCCGTCGCGGTGGGCGCGTACTTCGTGCTCGCGGGCGGTGGGGGCGGGCTGACGGACGACGGACCGCACAAGCTCACCGCGCCGGCCTCCCTGCTGTCCGCCAAGTACCAGCGGGTGGGTGACTCCAGCGAGGAGAAGGCGAGTTCGAGTGACGCGAAGGACCTCGCCCAGGCCGGTGTCACCGACGCCACCTCGGTCAACGCGATCTACTCGACCGTCGACCTGCAGTCCCTGAAGCTCACCGATCCGACGGACGTGGCGAAGGCGCAGACCGCCGAGAACGTCACCCTGTTCGGGGTGTACGGCACGGTGAAGGACCCGCAGGCGGCGCTGGACGCCACCTTCGCGAACATGAAGAAGGACGGTTCCTCGTCGGACGGCGTGCACTTCGTCGGCGACGCGCAGTCCGTGTCCCCGGCCGGCCTGGACGGCGCGGTGATGAAGTGCCAGCAGGCGAAGGGCAAGAACCAGCTCACCGGCAAGACCCAGACGGCGTACCTGTGCATCTGGGCGGACTACAGCACCATCGGCATCGTGGAGCCGACGGCGGCGGTGAAGACGTACAGCGTGGACGAGTCGGCGAAGATCGCCGCCGATGTACGGGGTGAGGTGCGCGTCGCCAGGTAGGCGGGCGGAGGAAGACGAAAGCGCCGGGCACCTCCGAGGAGGGCCCGGCGCTTTCGTGCGCTGACGTGCGCTCACGTGGCGAGCGCGGTCACGCCGACTTCTGCTCGCCCGATCCCCGGCCGCGGGCGTCACGGGGGATCAGGGTCGGGTTGACGTTGGAGTGGACGACGTCGGCCGTGATGACGACGCGGGCCACGTCCTTGCGGGACGGCACCTCGTACATCACCGACATCAGGACCTCCTCCATGATGGCGCGCAGGCCGCGGGCGCCGGTCTGGCGGAGGATGGCCTGGTCGGCGATGGCCTCCAGGGCCTCGCGCTCGAAGTCCAGTTCCACGCCGTCGAGTTCGAACAGGCGCTGGTACTGCTTGACCAGTGCGTTGCGCGGCTCGACGAGGATCTGGAGGAGGGCTTCCCGGTCCAGGTTGTGGACGCTGGTGATGACGGGGAGGCGGCCGATGAACTCGGGGATCATGCCGAACTTGACCAGGTCCTCGGGCATGACGTCCTCGAACTGGTCCTTGGCCTCCAGCTCCCGCTTGGAGCGGATGGTGGCGCCGAAGCCGATGCCCTTGGCGCCCGCCCGGGACTCGATGATCTTCTCCAGTCCGGCGAACGCGCCGCCCACGATGAACAGCACGTTCGTCGTGTCGATCTGGATGAACTCCTGGTGCGGGTGCTTGCGGCCACCCTGCGGCGGGACGGAGGCGGTGGTGCCTTCGAGGATCTTCAGCAGGGCCTGCTGGACGCCCTCGCCGGAGACGTCCCGGGTGATCGACGGGTTTTCGCTCTTCCGGGCGACCTTGTCGATCTCGTCGATGTAGATGATCCCGGTCTCGGCCTTCTTGACGTCGTAGTCGGCGGCCTGGATCAGCTTGAGCAGGATGTTCTCGACGTCCTCGCCCACGTAGCCGGCCTCCGTCAGCGCGGTGGCGTCGGCGATCGCGAACGGGACGTTCAGCATGCGGGCCAGGGTCTGCGCCAGGAGGGTCTTGCCGGAGCCCGTGGGGCCCAGCAGCAGGATGTTGGACTTCGCCAACTCGATGGCGTCGTCGCGGCCTTGGGCGCCGCCGTTCTCCCCTGCCTGGACGCGCTTGTAGTGGTTGTACACCGCGACCGAGAGGGCTTTCTTGGCAGGCTCCTGGCCCACCACGTAGCCCTCGAGGAACTCGTAGATCTCGCGGGGCTTGGGGAGTTCCTCCCAGCGCACCTCGCTCGTCTCGGCGAGCTCCTCCTCGATGATCTCGTTGCAGAGATCGATGCACTCGTCGCAGATGTACACACCGGGCCCTGCGATGAGCTTCTTGACCTGCTTCTGGCTCTTGCCGCAGAACGAGCACTTGAGCAGATCGCCGCCGTCACCGATGCGTGCCACGGTGTGCTTCCCCTTCGCCTGGGAGACGCCTGGACTCTCTCGAATCCAGCGGCTCCTGGTGCTGCCTTATGTCGACGGTACCTTGCCGGGCCCCCCGTACGGGCCCCCCTTGGCACGGTTCACTTTGACGTGCGCCTTGCCGAGCACGTCGTCAAACCGTGCCAAGGGCGGCAGAGAATACATCCTCTGTCAGCGGACGTCCGAGTTGTTCATCTTCCGGGTGGAGATGATCTGGTCCACGATGCCGTACTCGAGCGCTTCCTCGGCCGTGAGGATCTTGTCGCGCTCGATGTCCTCGCGGACCTGCTCGATCGGCCGGTTGGAGTGCTTGGCCAGCATGTCCTCCAGCTGTTCACGCATCCGCGTGAACTCGTTGGCGATGATCTCCAGGTCGGAGAGCTGGCCCCGGCCGGTGGAACCGGCCGGCTGGTGGATCAGCACCCGGGAGTTCGGCAGCGCCATGCGCTTGCCGGGCGTGCCGGCGGCCAGCAGGATGGCCGCGGCGGAGGCCGCCTGGCCCATGCAGACCGTCTGGATGTCGGGCTTCACGAACTGCATCGTGTCGTAGATCGCCGTGAGGGCGGTCATGTCGCCGCCCGGGCTGTTGATGTAGATCGAGATGTCCCGGTCGGGGTCCATCGACTCCAGGCACAGCAGCTGCGCCATGACGTCGTTGGCGGAGGCGTCGTCGATCTGGACGCCGAGGAAGATCACGCGCTCCTCGAAGAGCTTCGCGTACGGGTCGTACTCGCGGACGCCCTGGGAGGTGCGCTCGACGAAGCGCGGGATGACGTAGCGGGCGTCGGGCCGGGGCCCGTCGTAGCGGGCGTCAGCGGCGCCGGGGATGTTGCTCATGAGGGTGTTCACCGTCCTGGTGGCGTTCGGGGGGCTGGAGTCGCGGCGGAGCGTGGCGTGGCCGGGCCTGGTCTCAGGCGCCGGTGCCACCGCCTCCCGGAACACCGGAGGCATGCGTGATGATCCCGTCGATGAGACCGTACTCCTTGGCTTCTTCCGGGGTGAACCAGCGGTCGCGGTCGGCGTCGCGGAGGATCGTCTCGATCGACTGGCCGGAGTGCAGCGCGGTCAGCTCCGTCATGGTCTTCTTGGTGCGCAGCAGGTACTGGGCCTGGATCTTGATGTCCGAGACCGTACCGCCGAGGCCCGCGGAGCCCTGGTGCATCATGATGTCCGTGTGCGGCAGGGCGAAGCGCTTGCCGGCGGTGCCGCCGGTGAGCAGGAACTGGCCCATCGAGGCCGCCATGCCCATGCCGATGGTCACCACGTCGTTCGGGATGAACTGCATGGTGTCGTAGATCGCCATGCCGGCCGTCACCGAGCCGCCGGGGCTGTTGATGTAGAGGAAGATGTCCTTGTCGGGGTCGGCCGCCAGGAGCAGCAGCTGCGCGGTGATCTTGTTGGCGATGTCGTCGTCGACCTGCTGGCCGAGGAAGATGATCCGCTCGCCGAGCAGCCGGTTGTAGACCTGGTCGCCGAGGCCACCACCGATGGAAGGCTCGCCGGCGGCGGAGGGCATCAGATTCGTCACGTATCCACCTGCTCGTCTTACGACGGCGCCGGGCCGTCTCACGTTTCCGTAGCCGGGGGCTTGGCTGCCCTCGTACTCATGGACCCTAACGCGATGGTCCCTTCGGGGAATCCCGGTAAGAGGGCTGTTCGCCGGGGGCGTAGCGGCGCGGAGGGTGCGGTACGGGGCGGGCGCCCATGGCAAAGGGCCCCCGGGATGCTCCCAGGGGCCCTGTACGCCGTTACGGGCGCCGGAGGACTCAGCCCTCGGCCTTCTCCTCGTCGGCGGCCTCGGCGGCGGCCTCAGGGGCCTCCGTCGCGGTCTGCGCCTCGTCCTCGTCCTCGTCGTCCAGGTCGACGATCTCGCCGTTGGTGTCCTTCACCGTGGCGGCCTCGACCACGACGGCCAGGGCCTTGCCGCGGGCGACCTCGCCGACCAGGAGCGGGACCTGGCCGCCCTCGACGACGGCCTGGGCGAACTGGTCGGGGGACATGCCGGAGGAGGCCGCACGCCGCATGAGGTGCTCGGTGAGCTCCTCCTGGTTGACGTTGAGGTTCTCCTTCTTGACCAGCTCGTCGAGGACGAACTGGGTCTTGATGCCCTTGACCGCGGCCTCGCGGGTCTCGGTCTCGAACTCCTCGGCGGTCTTGCCCTGGATCTCGAGGTACTTCTCGAGGTCGAGGCCCATCTGGCCGAGCTGGTGGTGCTCCAGGTTGTGCTTGCGGGTGTTGATCTCGTCCTCGAGGAGCTTCTCGGGGACGGGCACCTCGACGAGCTCCAGGAGCTTCTCGAGGACGCGCTCCTGGGCCTGGGTGGCCTGGTCGTACGTCTTCATGTTGGCGAGCCGCTTGCGGCTGTCCGCCTTCAGCTCCTCCAGGGTGTCGAACTCGGAGGCGAGCTGCGCGAACTCGTCGTCCAGCTCGGGCAGTTCACGCGCGGCGACCTGGGTGACCTTGACGGTGACCTCGGCCTCCTTGCCGGCCGCGGAGCCGCCCTTGAGCTCGGAGGTGAAGGTGGCCTCCTCGCCGGCCGACTTGCCCTTGACGGCGTCGTCGATGCCGTCGAGCAGCTCGCCGGAGCCGATGGTGTAGGAGACGCCGTTGGCGATGCCGTCCTCCAGCACCTCGCCGTCGACCTTGGCCTCCAGGTCGATGGTGACGACGTCGCCGTCCTCGGCGGCGCGCTCGACGGGAGAGGTCGAGGCGAAGCGCTCGCGGAGCTGCTCCACGGACTTCTCGACGTCCTCGTCGGTCACCTCGACGGCGTCGACCTCGACCTCGATGCCGGTGTAGTCCGGGATCTCGAGGGCGGGGCGGACGTCGACCTCGGCGGTGAAGTTCAGCGTGTCGCCGTCCTTCAGCTCGGTGATGTCGACGTCGGGCTGGCCCAGGGGGCTCAGCTCGGCCTCGTTGACCGCGTCGGTGTAGAACTTCGGAAGCGCGTCGTTGACGGCTTCCTCCAGGACCGCACCGCGGCCGAACCGCTGGTCGATGACGCGGGCCGGGATCTTGCCCTTGCGGAAGCCCTTCACCGTGACCTGCTGGTTGATCTTCTTGTACGCCGCGTCGAGGCTGTCCTTGAGCTCCTCGAAGGGCACCTCGACAGTGAGCCGAACCCGGGTCGGGTTCAGGGTCTCCACGGCGCTCTTCACGGTTCGGTCTCCTTGTGGCTGACTTCTTGGGTTCTGCCGGTGCCAGAGGGGCCCGGCGGAGTTTCGCCGCCCGGAGGAGTTCGTAGGCCGCCGTATGGCGGGCCGGGACACACGGGCGCGCAGCTTGCATAGTAACCGCAGCCGCTCAGCGCCCCAAAAGGCGATCAAGACGGACGCCGTCAGGTGGTGGTCGGGGTGGCGGGATTTGAACCCACGGCCTTCCGCTCCCAAAGCGGACGCGCTACCAAGCTGCGCCACACCCCGTTTCGGTGCGACACGTAGGGTACATGCCCGGGCCGCCCGCGTCGGCCGCATTGTCCACCCGCGCCGGCCGCGCGCCCCCGCCGCCCGACCTGTTGGCCTCGGCACCGGGCGACCCGCTACGATGCCTCCTGTGCCGCGGTCAACGACCTGCGGCGCGTGCTGTGCGGGCGTAGCTCAATGGTAGAGCCCTAGTCTTCCAAACTAGCTACGCGGGTTCGATTCCCGTCGCCCGCTCCATGCGGCTCAGGGCCAGGTGAGAGGTTGTTTCCTCCGCCTGGCCCTGATCGTTTCCGGGGGCTCCGATCAGCCCGCCGTGTCCCTTGCGTGCCCGGTCGCGGCCGGTCCATCTGCGCCACCGCAGCATCGGGCGCGTCCTCGACCTTGCTGATGAAGAGACGGTGTGCGTCCGCCGACGGCGGTACGTCCTGGACAGGAAGCCCGTACGGCTGGCGGGCGCCGTCGCTGGGGCGCGTGCGCGGGGAGCTGAGGTGGCGACTACTGCAAGCCTGCCGCGCTTCGCGCATCGAGGTCGGAGAAGAAGCGGTCCACCATCTCGCCGTCGGCGACACCTTCGAGGGTTTCGCCGACCACCCGACCGGCCAGCTCCGTGGCCAACGACACGACGTCTCCCCGCAGCTCCGTCTCCGCGATGACGCGATCGGCCCTGAGCCGTGCCTGGGCTTCCACGATCATCGCCTCGCGTTCCCGCAGGCCCCGAGCGCGAAGCTCGGCGATCAGTTGCGTGCCCTGCTCCACAGCCTCCTGGCGCAGGCGCGCCGCCTCGTGTCGGGCCTCAGCCAGCTCCTGGCGATACTCGGCGAGGACTTCACCGGCCTCCGCCGCCAACTGTTCAGCACATTCCATCTGGCCCTCGATGGCGTCCCTCCGTTCGCCGAGAGCCTTGTTGATGCGCGGCAAGAGAACTCTGGTCATGCAGACGAAGACCACCGCGAAGCTCACCACGCCGACCACCGTCGGCGCGAGCCCAGGTATCAGAATGCCCATGCCAAGACCATACGAGAGTAATGATTGCGCCAAGGGGCGCGTCAGGTAAGAGTTCGCTTCGATCCCGGAGGGCGCCCCGCGTGCCCCCGGCGTGCCCGATCGAGCGGCACCCATCGGGGCACACCGGGGAATGGCGGCGCGCATCCCGGGAACGCACAGGTCACCGTCTTCCCAGGGCAGGTTCGATTCCCCTCGCCCGCTCTGTACGCCGAAGGCCAGGGAGCGGGCCGTCGCGCGGGGTCAGAAGTTGATCGAGTTTATGGTCTGCGCCAGCGAGTCGAGGAAGCGCTGGATGGACGGGGCCATCCCGGTCGAGGCGAGGAAGAAGCCGAAGAGCACGGCGACGATGGCGGGGCCCGCCTTGATGCTGCCCCCTCTCATCAGCACTACCAGGACGATCGCCAACAGCAGCACCACAGACAGTGAAATGGCCACAACTGATCACACCCTCGGTCGGTCCGCTCTCCCGGCCCAGGGGTACGGCCCCGCACCCCCGCCAGATCCATCGTGCCACCAACCCGGCCGCACTATGCGGCTCGTGACACAACGTCGACAACAGGCCTCACTCCGACAACCGCTCGCACGGGAATTCGAGGGCCCATCCACCCCTGGACGCACGGCAATTGACGACCTTGCATTCACTGTCCACACAACCCGTCCGCAGGTAATTCGAATTGTGGTCACAGGCGCGGCAAGGGCGGTCCACAACAGGCCGTTATGCGCCGTTTCATCGGGATGAACAGGGACATCACGGGCGTAAGTGTGGGATGAAACGGCATAGGTATCGGCGTCGAACTCCGGTGGTCGTCCGGTGTTTCACGGGCAGACGTCGCCCATAAGCAGCATTCGCGTCGGTGGTTTTACGAAATCGCACAGGCGAGGCTAGGGTGCCTCAGATGTCTGATGCCGCCACGTCCCCCGGCCAGAACCGAACACCGCACCTCCCGGCTCCGTCGCCGGCCGGCAGACCCCGCGACGCGTTCTTCGACAACGCCAAGTACCTGGCGATCGTGCTGGTCGCGATGGGTCACTCATGGGAGCCGCTGAAGGGCGACAGCCGCGTCCTGGAGGCGATGTACAGCGTCGTCTACGCGTTCCACATGCCGGCGTTCATCATCATCTCCGGCTACTTCTCGCGGAACTTCGACCTGCGCCCGGACCGGGTGAAGAAGCTGGTCACCGGTGTCGTGGTGCCGTACGTCCTGTTCGAGACGGCCTACTCCCTCTTCCAGCGCTACGTCGGCGGCGCCGCCGACCAGGACATCAGCCTGCTCGACCCCTGGTACCTGACCTGGTTCCTGTGCGCCCTGTTCGTCTGGCGGCTGACCACCCCGATCTGGCGGACCGTCCGCCACCCCCTCCCCCTGGCCTTCGTCGTCGCGATGCTGGCGTCCGTCTCCCCCAGCATCGGCGACGACCTGGACCTCCAGCGGGTCCTGCAGTTCCTGCCCTACTTCGTGCTCGGTCTGTGCCTGCGGCCCGAGCACTTCCGGCTGGTGCGCCGGTGGCCGGTGCGGATCGCCGCGGTGCCGGTGTTCGCCGCCGCGCTGGTGTTCGCTTGGTGGTCGGTGCCGCGCATGAACACCGGGTGGTTCTACCACCGTGACTCGGCGCAGGAGCTGGGCGCGCCGTGGTGGTGCGGGCCGGTGATGGTGCTGGCCCTGTTCGGCTGCTCGCTGCTGCTGACCGCCTGCTTCCTCTCCTGGGTACCGGGCCGGCGGATGTGGTGCACCGCCCTGGGCGCCGGCACGCTCTACGGCTACCTGCTGCACGGTTTCGTCGTGAAGTACGCCGTCCACGCGGGCTGGTTCGACGTGCGGTGGCTGCACGGGCCGCTCGGCGAGGTCCTCGTCACCGCGCTCGCCGGGGCAGGGGTGACGCTGCTGTGCACCGGCCCGGTCCGGCGGGTGTTCCGGTTCGCCATGGAGCCGCGGATGGACTGGGCGTTCCGGCGCGACGCGGTGGAGGCGGCCCGGGAGCGGGGGCGTCAGGGCCGGCCGGACGCGGAGAGCCGGGGCAGCCGGGAGCCGGTCAGCGCCTGACTCGGGCTACGCCGGCAGACCGAGGAGGGCGCGCATCCGGGCGTACTTCCCGGTCAGCCGTTTCCGGGTGGCCTCGTCCAGTACGGCGAGCCGCCCGGGGTCGGCGTTGTGCGCGAGGTCGGCCTCCTTGACGAGCAGCGCGCCCGGGGTGCCGAGGATGCGGCCGGCGTACGACTCGGGCGGCTCGCCCGGACGCTTGGTGAGGGCGAGTACGACGGCTTTCGTACGGTCGCTCAGCGGCGCGGCCGCCAGCCACCGCTCGGTCAGGGCGTCGTCCTCGACGGAGTCGTGCAGCCAGGCGGCGGCGATCTGGTCGTCGTCCCCGCCGCGGGCCCGGACCCCGTCGGCCACGGCCGCCAGGTGCTCGGCGTAGGGACGGCCCGCCTTGTCGGTCTGACCGGCGTGGGCGGCCCGGGCGAGTTTCTCGACCTCGGGGAGGGAGAGGCGGGGCGCGGTCATCTCCCCGCCTCGCGGCAGATCAGCAGCAGGGCCCGGTCGTCGTTGACGTCCTTGGCCACCGCCTCGATCAGGTGCCAGGCCGCGCCGTGGAAGCCGCCGGCGACATAGCGGTCGGCCTCGCCCGTCAGGCGGTCGATGCCCTCCACGATGTCCCGGTCGGACGTCTCCACCAGGCCGTCCGTGAAGAGCATCAGGACGTCTCCGGGGCGCAGGGAGCCCTTGACGGAGTCGAACTGGGCGCCGTCGTACACGCCGAGGAGCGGGCCCTCCGCGGCCTTCTCCTCCCAGCGGCCGCTGCCCGCGCTGAGCTGGAGCCCCGGCGGGTGGCCCGCGGAGTACAGCTCGTAGTCGCCGGAGTCGAGGTCGAGGACCAGGTGGATGGAGGTCGCGAAGCCCTCGTCCCAGTCCTGGCGGAGCAGGTAGCCGTTGGCGGCCGGGAGGAAGGCGTGCGGGGGCAGCGAGCCCAGCAGGCCGCCGAACGCCCCGGAGAGCAGCAGCGCCCGGGACGCGGCGTCCATGCCCTTGCCGGAGACGTCCGTGAGGACGACCTCCATGGTGCGGCCGTTGTTCGTACGGGCCGCGACCACGAAGTCACCGGAGAAGGACTGCCCGCCGGCCGGCCGCAGCGCCATCTCGCGGTGCCAGCCCGGCGGCAGCTTCGGCAGCTTGCTCTGCACCCGGATGCGTTCGCGCAGGTCGAAGAGCATGGTGCCGCCGCGCCGCCAGGGCACGCCGACCCGGCTGCGGAACTGCGCGGTGAGCAGTCCGAAGAAACCGCAGGCGGCCACGGTCAGGACCACTCCGGGAGTGACCCGCGACGGGCCCTCCGTGTAGGGGCCCAGCCGTACCGACTCCACGATCAGGGCCGTCGCCGCGGCCGCGTACAGACCGAGCAGGCTCGCCGGGCGCAGCAGCAGGCCGCCGGCGATGATCGGCAGGACCAGCGTGGCCGGGGAGAACCACACGGAGTTGGCGAGGGTCATGGCCGCGAGGGCCGGGATGGTCAGGAGCAGTCCGGCGAGCGCGATCCAGTCGGAGCCGTCGCCGCGGAAGTAGTCCACGGCGCTTCTGCGCACGCCGACGCGGGCCCGGTGCCACTGCATCTTCCACCGGGCCGTCAGCGTCTCGGCCTTACCGCGCCGCTCTCCGTCTGCTGCCATCAGTTCGGGACCCTATCCATCGGACCAGCTGCTTGGCACGGGAGGTCCCACTTGTCCCCCGTCCGAGACTCAACTTCAGGTGCGACTTCACAGTGAACTTCACCGGAAGGCCTCGCGTCGCCGTCCGGGAGAAATTCGCTGGCTCGCCCCGCACCGCGCTGATAGGCATGGCGCATGACGACCGAACGCCCGACCGACGTGAAAGTCCTGCGTGCCGAGGAGTTCGACGGGTGGTGGGACCACCTGGTGCGGGCCTTCGGCGCCGGTCCGGCGTCGGCCGAGGAACGCGACCTGGACCGGTCCCTCATCGAGGCCGAGCGGGCGCTGGCCGTGTGGGACGGACCCGAACTCGTCGGTACGAGCGGGGCGTTCCGTTTCCGGATGACCGTGCCGGGCGGTGCCGTGCTGCCCGCCGCGGGCGTCACCATGGTGAGCGTGTCCGCGACGCACCGGCGGCGCGGGGTGCTGACGTCGATGATGCGGCGCCAGCTGGACGACGTACGGGAGTGGGGCGAGCCGCTCGCCGTGCTCACCGCCTCCGAGCCGGCGATCTACGGCCGCTTCGGGTACGGCGCCGCGACCCACCAGCTGCTCGCCGAGGTCGACACGGGCCGGGTGACGCTGGACGTGCCGGCCGGCACCGACGCGGTACGGCTGCGGTACGCCGGGCCGGCCGAGGTGCTCGCCGAGTGCGAGGCGGTGTACGCACGCACCGTGCCGCTGCGCCCCGGGATGCTGGCCCGGCAGCCCGGCTGGGAGCGGGTGGGGCTGCTGGACCCGGAGAGCGAGCGGGACGGGGCGTCGGCGCTGCAGTGCGTGGTCGCCGAGCGGGACGGGGAGGTCACCGGGTTCGCCCGGTTCCGTACGAAGCTGGGCTGGGGAGCGGGCGGGCACGACGGCACGGTGACGCTGGAGGAACTGGCCGCGCTCGATCCGGCGACCGACGCGGCGCTGTGGCGGTTCCTGTTCGGCATCGACCTGATGACGACGCTGGTGGTGCGCAGGCGGCCGGTCGACGACGCCTGGCAGTACCTGGTCTCCGACATCCGGCGCTGCCGTACGCGGGTGCGGGACATGGGGTACGTGCGGCTGGTCGACGTCGGTGCGGCGCTCGCGGCGCGTACGTACCAGGCGCCGGTGGACGTGGTGCTGGAGGTGGCCGACGGCTTCTGCCCCTGGAACGCGGGGCGTTGGCGGCTCTCCGGGGACGCCAAGGGCGCGTCCTGCGAGCGTACCGCCGACGCGGCCGACCTCGCGCTGTCCGTACGGGAGTTGGCGGCGGCGTACCTCGGCGGGGTCGGTCTGCTGTCGCTGGCGGGGGCCGGGCGGGTGCGGGAGCTGCGGCCGGGGGCGCTGGCGGAGGCGTCGGTGGCGTTCGGGTCGCCGGTGCCGCCGTGGCTGCCGCACGGTTTCTGACGCGCGGTCGCCCGGGGGGCTGTCCGGCGGATCAGGTCGCAGGAAGGCAACGGTGACTCATCGGCCTAGGGCCCTTCTGATGGATCTCCGTGGAAGAAGGAGCGGCGTTCGGTGCGTGCGATCGGCGTGCGGGGTGGCGGGTCATGTGGCGGAGCCACC
>NZ_JBEYJU010000137.1:0-16962 GCF_040703965.1 Streptomyces sp. NPDC006655
GGGCCCGGCACTCCCCCAGCCTCCCGCCGGGGGACCCCCAGAGCACGCACCTGACGCCGCGCGGCCGCCCTCCGGGCGACGACGGGAATTGTCAGACAGGCCCCAGGGCCGGATCTTCCTCGCGTGACCCGGTGTCACTCCGGTTCCCCGTCCGGGGTTCGCACGGGGCGGCACAGCAGGAGGCAGACGTCGTCGTCGCGTTCGGAGTCGTGCACCAGGGACTTGAGCAGCGACTCGGCGCACCCGTCGAGGTCCGCCAGGTCGGAGTCGCCCAGCGCGGCCAGGGTCTGGCCGAGCAGTTCCACACCCGGGTCGATGCCCTGGGAGCGCCGCTCCACCAGGCCGTCGGTGTACAGGACCAGCGTGGAGTCGGGCGGCAGTTCGACGGTGTGGTCCTCGTACTCGAACGGAAGGGGCACTCCGAGCATCACGCCCGGCCTGGTGTCCAGGACCCGGACGCTTCCGCCGGGCGCGCGCACCACGGCCGGCGGATGCCCGGCTGCCGCCCAGACGACATGCGGGTCACCGGGCCGGAACCGGGCTATCACGGCGGTCGCGTACAGGTTCGGCTGCTGGTGGCACAGCATGCGGTGCAGGCGGGTGAGGATCCGTGCGGGGCTGTCGTCCTCGATCGCGTAGGCCCGCAGCGCGGTGCGCAGCTGCCCCATGATGACGGCGGCGCGCAGCCCGTGCCCGGTGACGTCCCCCACCACGGTCAGCAGGCTTCCGTCGGGCTGCGGAAAGGCGTCGTACCAGTCACCGCCGATGTTGAGACCTCGGGTGGCGGGGAGGTAACGGGCCGCCAGGTCCAGGCCCTCGGCGGCGGGCAGGTCGGTGAGCTGGGCCCGTTGGAGGGCTTCGGCGGTGTCCCGGTGCTGTTCGTAACGGCGGGCGTTGTCCAGGGCGATGGCGGTCCGGCGGGCCAGTTCGACCAGCATCACGCTGGTGTCCGCGTCGAAGCGGTCGCCGGGGGCGGTCAGGGTGAGCACGCCCGAGGTGTGGCGCACGGTGAGGGGGATGCACAGCAGCGGCCGGTCCGGGGAGAGCGCGGAGGGCGGCAGGTCGTCGACGCCCGGGAGCCCGCCGGGACGGGGCCCGGCGTGCTGGGGACGGTCGCAGCGGGCGGCGGTGACCGCCGCGGCGGAGTGGGTGGCGGCCGGGGCGTCCGGTTCGTCGAAGAGCCATACGTCGACCTGACTCGCGTACTCGGGGACGAGCAGTTGGGGAAGGCAGCGCAGGATGGCCTCCTGGTCGAGGGAGGCGGTCACGGCGGCGCTGGCGTCGGCCAGGAAGGTCAGCAGGCGCCGTGCCTTCTCCGCCTCGCCGCGTGCGGCCCGTTCGGCTTCGAGCAGTTCCCGCTGGGTCCGCGCGGCGGCGTCGAGTTCGGCGTGCAGGGCGAGCACACCCTGGTTGGTCTGGTGCAGCTCCTCGCGGTGCAGGCGCAACTGCTCCTCGGTCTCGTCCAGTTGCCGCAGGAGGGCCGCGGTCTCCTCGTCGGCCGCCAGGACCGCCTCCGCGGGCGTGGTGTCGGGCGGCCCCTCGGGCTGGGGCGGTTCGCACGTCAGAGGGCCTGGGCAGGTGAGTGCCAGCTGCCAGGGCGTCCGGCCGGGCTCGGCGCAGACGGGTGCCACGACGGCTCGCACGAGGGTGGTCCCGTCGGCTGCCGACGGACGGGCGGTGAGGGTGAGTTCGGCCCCGCCCCGGCCGAGGCTCTCGCGCATGCGGGTGGTGAGCGCGGTGAGGAAACGGGCCTGTTCGACCGCGGGCGCCCCGGCCGCGGCCGTGAGGCGCGCGGCGAGGACCCGGGCGCTCATGGCATCGGCGGCCGAGGTGATTTTCCGGACGTACGGCTGGTTCACGGGCTCCCGGCCTGTCGGTCGGAGGTCAGGACGGCCACACAGGTGTCGTCGCGGCCGGGGCTGGCCGCGCTGCTGGCGTCCCGCAGGACGGTCGCGGCGACCACGGCCGGCTCGCGGGCGAGGAGACCGGGATCGTCGGGCGGCACCCACCGGCTGGGCAGCCCGTCGCTGTGCAGGACGAGCAGGCTGTCCGGCGTCCAGGGCAGCCGTCGCTCGGGGACGGTCGCCGGGAACTGGGCGCCGACGATGCCCGGATGGGAGACGAGGTGCTGCCAGGAACCGGCCGTGCACAGCCGGGCACCCACGTTGCCGACTCCCGCGAACGCGAGTTCCCCGTCGGCGGTGTCCACCTGGGCCACGGCGACCGCGGCCCCGCGGGTGGCCCGCAGGACCGGGTGCATGCGGCGCAGGATCTCGGCGGGCGGCAGCTGCGCGACCCGGTGCAGTTCCTCGACGGCGGCGCCGGAGGCGTGGGCGGCCTTGGGGCCGTGACCGAGACCGTCGGCGAGCAAGAAGGTGACCCGGGAACCCGACCGGGCGCAGCTCCAGGCGTCTCCGGAGTGTTCGGCCCCGGCGAGAGGGACGTTGATCCCTCCGGTCCGGACGGCGGGCCGGGGCTCCTGCGGTGCGGTCCCCTGGTCGACCCGGGCCATGGCGACGGTGCCGCGCGGGGTGCTGTGCAGGTCGAAGGCGCTGGAGATGCGCCGGCAGGTGCCCAGGCCGGCGCCGAGCGACGCCTCGCTGGTGGTGTATCCGTCGCGCATGGCCGCGCCGACGTCCCGGATGCCGGGGCCGCGGTCGAGGGCGACGAGCTGCACCGCCCGGCCGCGGCCTGCCGGTCCCGGACGATCGGCGAGGTCGATCACCAGACGGCCGCCCCCGGCGTGCTTGAGCAGGTTGGTCGCCAGCTCGGTCGCCACCAGGGCCGTCACCGCGGTGCGGTGGGCGTCCAGGCGGGCATGGGCACTGGCGGTCTCGGCCGCCACCCGGGCGTCCCGTACCCGGGTGGAGTCGTGCACGGGGACGGTCCAGACGCGCGTCATCCGGACCCCTGACGGCCGGCGGGCACGCCCGTGGTCCAGGCGACGAGGGTGACGACGGTGCCCTCACCCGGCTTGGTGTCGATGGTGAACTCGTCCACCAGGCGCCGGGATCCGCTGAGGCCCAGCCCGAGACCCCCGCCGGTGGTGTAGCCGTCGGTCATCGCCAGCTCCACGTCGCGGATGCCGGGGCCCTCGTCCATGAAGGACAGTTTCAGACCACGCCGGGACCCGTTGGTCAGCGGGGTGATCGTCGCCTGCCCTCCCCCGCCGTGGATCAGGGTGTTGCGGGCCAGTTCGCTGGCCGCGGTGACGATCTTCGTCTGCTGTACGAGCCCGAACCCCAGGCCGGCCGCGAACTGCCGCACCTGGTGACGCACCCATGCCAGGTCGGCGTCCGAGCCGATCGGCAGGCTCGTCGCCGTGGCGGAGTCGGAGGTCGGTGTCACGCCCACCCCGCACGGGTGCCCGGGGCGGCCGCGGAGGGGCCCTGCCGAAGCAGTTCGAGGGCGCGCTCGACGTCGAGCGCGGTCACCAGGCCGGGCAGCGTCAGGCCCAGTTCGACCAGGGTGATCGCGACGGCTGGGCGCATCCCGCACACGACGGTACGGGCGGCCAGCAGGCGGGCGTTGGCGGCGATCTCGGCGATGACCCGGCCGAGGAACGAGTCGACGATCTCGACCCCGGAGACGTCGATGACCACACCGCTCGCCTCGCTGCCGGCGACGCGCTGGGTGATGTCCTGCTGCAGCTGTTCGGCCACGCTGTCGTGCAACTCCCCCTGGAGGGAGACCAGCAGGATGTCGCCGAGTGCCAGGACGGGCACCAACGCCGAGCCGCCGGTAAGGGAGCCGGTCATCGGGGGCTCGCACCGGCCGCGTGGGAGACCTCGATGCCCTGCTGGCCGAGCGCGTGGGCCAGGGCGTCGGCGAGGGAGCTGCGGGTGAGCACCGAACTCAGGTCGATGCCGAGGTGCACGATGGTCTGCGCGATGGCCGGACGGATGCCGGAGACGATGCACTCGGCGCCCATCAGGCGGGCCGCGGCGACCGTCTTCATGAGGTGCTGGGCCACCAGCGAGTCGACGGTGGGGACGCCCGTGATGTCGAGGATCGCGTAGCGGGCCCGCTGCTCCACGATCGAGTTCAGCAGCGACTCCATGACCACCTGGCTGCGGGCGCTGTCCAGGGTGCCGATCAGGGGCACCGCGACGACGCCCTCCCACAGGTTGATCACGGGGGTGGCCACTTCGAGCAGCTGCTGCCGCTGCCGGGCGATCAGTTCCTCACCGGCGTCGACCGTGGTCTCCATGATCACCAGGCTGAGGGTGCCCATCAGGACGGTCAGTGCGAGCCGGACCTCCTGGGCCTGGTCATAGGGCAGGTCGCGGAGTCCGCCGCGGAGCACCTCGGCGGTCGTGACCCGCAGTCCGGCGGCCTCCTCCGCTATCTGGGCCGGGCTGAACCCGCTGCGGGCACGGGCCGCGGCCATCCGCCCGAGCTGCTCCCGCACGGAGTCGAAGCCGGGGGCCGCGATGTTGTCCAGCAGGCCGGCCGAGGCCACGTCCGTGAGAGCGTCCACGACGGCCTTGCACGCCTCCACCGCCTCGTCGCGTGAGACGGTGAAGACCGTCCTGAACAAGGGCGCGTCCGCCCACCGCTGGGCGATCTGTTCGCGATGGGCTTCCAGGAAGGCCGTCAGCTCCCGCGCCGCCGCTTCGGCCGCTGCCTGTTCCGGCACCTGCATCGTCTCCTCAGAGCTCGGACTGTTGCGCCGGGACCGGCGCAACCGGGTTGATCATCGGCGCACAGGGCCGATCATTGCCACATGACAAATATGGCACAGCAGGCACATGCCCCCGCGCGTGCGGCCGCAGCGACACAGCATCGCCACATCCCTCCCCCGCGGCCACAGCGGCTCAGCGCCCGTGCCAGTCCAGGCAGACCACCAGGGCGTCGTCCTGCGGGACGGACTGCCCGCGGTGGCCGGTCAGCTCCCGCAGGATGGCACGCGGCACCTCAGCGGCCGGCAGCAGCCGGGTGGACATGATCGCCCTGGCCAGGGCGGCGTCGCCGTACGCCTCCCCCTGGGGCGAGGCCACCGCGTGCACCCCGTCGCTGACGAAGACCAGCCGGTCGCCCGGTTCCGCCTGGAACTCCTGCACCACGTAGTCGGTCTCCTCGAACATCCCCAGCGGGAGCTGCGCCTCGAAGGTGACCGGCTCGACCACTCCGTCGCGCAGCCGCAGCAGCTGCGGGGAGCCGGCGTCCACGACCTTCGCCCGACCCGTCGCGAGGTCGAAGTCGAACATCAGCACCGAGAGGTAGCAGCGCCCCTGGTAGTGGGCGTACACCGCCTGGTCGGCCAGGGCGGCCTGGTCGTCGATGGCGAGCCCGGCCCGCCTGGCGTTGCGCAGCGCGTTGATGGCGAGGTTCGTCAGCAACGACGCTTCTATGCCCTCGCCCATGCCGTTGGTGACGTACAGCATGAGGTGGTCCGCGGTGGCGGACCAGTCGAAGTTGTCACCAAAGATCGCGTAGGCGGGCTCCAGCTGCGCGCCCAGTTCGTACTCGGGGCGCGCGCAGGAGCGGCCCGGCAGGAGCTGCCACTGCATCTCGGCGGCCAGGGTCAGCCGGTCCTTGCGCCGCGCGCGCAGGTACACGTCCGTGTCACGCTCGGCGACGACCACCTCGTGGCCGAGCACCTCGGCGATGTCCGCCAGCTCGCCCAGCAGGCCGGGCACGTCCTCCCCGTTCGGCAGGGTGACGCACAGCACGCCCAGCCGGTCGCCACGCACGGTGACCGGCAGATGGACGCGCACGGAGCCCCCGGGTGCCCCCTCCACGAGGGGCTCCTGGGCTCCGAAGGCACGGCCAACGGGGCTGCTGTGCACCGGCACCGGCGCCGCGGTCGCCGGCAACGACGACACCGGCTGCAGTACGGTCAGGCCGTAGTCGGCCAGCAACAGCTCCACGGACGTCGCCGCGTACTCCTGTGCGAGCACTCTGCGGACGACGTCGAGCAGCTCGTGGGGGGCCGCCGTACGCAGAGCGCGTTCAGCGGTCACAAATCTCTTCACGATCGTAAATACACCTATCCTCCGTCGGACATACACGAGCCTCGCACGCACGGCAGGGCTGAACGTGCCGCGTCACGTCGGGTCGTCCGAACCATCTGTTGCAGCAACAAGCACCTAGTAGGCTGAAAGACGTCCCAGGTGCCTGCGAGAGTGTGACGGTGACTGTCTTCCGCCCCCGCCCCGAGCCCGTCGAGGTAGCACGCGTGACCTTGACGGCAGTGGAGTTGCTGGAAGTCCTGTGGGGCCGGGCCTCGACCGCGCCGGCCTCGCCGTCCCAGATGCGCGTGCTGCTGATGCTGGAGCACCAGGACGGCATCAATCTGCGCACCCTCGCCGACTCCCTCGCCTCCACGCCTCCGTCCACCAGCCGGCTCTGCGACCGGCTGGTGGCCGCCGGCTTCGTCGAGCGCGTGGTCAGCCCCGCCGACCGGCGCGAGGTGAGGCTGCATCTCAGCGACCGGGGCCGCGTCTTCCTCGACGACCTGCGCGCACGCCGGGAGCAGGAACTCCAGGCGGTGCTGGAGCTGATGCCCGCCGCCAAGCGGACCGCGCTGCTGGAGGGGTTGGAGGCATTTTGCGACACGGCGGCGTTGCAGATACACAGCGACGAGCCGCGTGCCGGGGGCCGGACGGCCTGAACGCCTCCCCAGGCCACCGATCGCGCCGACGCGTCGGGGCTCGGGCGGCCAGCACACGGAGCGACCTCCGCCCACCAGAACATCGCAGTTCCTTCCCGCGCAATGCGACTCGGTTACTTTGTTGCCTCACGCCCATAGTTGTCAAATGGCAACAGTCGGGCCCGTGGCTCCCCCGTTCGGGTACCCCCGAGTCACCGTCTCTGCCTGTGGCCAACGTCTCCGCCGGAGGAGCCGACGTGCGGAACGCATGAGGCCGGTGCCGACGTCAGGAGGCGGCCAGCAGCCCTTCGCGCAGGCGGCCGAGCAGCCGGGAGATCAGCCGGGACACGTGCATCTGGGAGACGCCGAGACGTTCGCCTATCTGGGCCTGGGTGAGTTCCTCGACGAAGCGCCAGTGGATGATCCTGCGGTCACGTTCGTCGAGCGCGGCGATCAGCGGGGCGAGGGCGTGGAAGTCCTCGACCAGACCGAGCGCGGCGTCCTCGCCGCCTATGAAGTCCGCCAGCGCGGACTCGCCGTCCTCGTCGCCGTTGATCGCCGCGTCGAGGGAGGACGACCGGTAGCCGTTCGAGGCCAGTCGGGCCTCGACGACCTCGTCCTGGGGAAGGCTCATCAGCTCGGCGAGCTCCGCGGTCGTCGGCGCCCGGCCGAGCCGGCTGCGCAGTTCCTCGTCGGCGCGCGCCAGTTGGACGCGGGCCTCCTGGAGGCGGCGCGGGACGTGCACGGCCCACGAGGTGTCACGGAAGAACCGCTTGATCTCCCCGACGACGTAGGGAATCGCGAAGGACGTGAACTCCACCTCCCGCGACAGCTCGAACCGGTCGATGGCCTTGATCAGCCCGATCATGCCGACCTGGACGATGTCCTCCATCTCCTCCGGCCCACGGCTGCGGAACCGGGCCGCCGCGAACCGGACCAGGGACATGTTCATCTCGATCAGCGTGTTGCGCGCGTACTGGTATTCGGGAGTGCCTTCCGCCAACTGCGCCAGGCGGTCGAAGAAGACCTTCGACAGCTCCCGCGCGTCCTTCGGTGCGACCTCGGCAGGGGCCGCGATCTCCGGAACACCCGCCCTCCGCCCGGCGGTCTGCACGGTCGTGGTTCCCCTCATGCGCCCCTCCCGGTCGTCCGGCTTCGTCCGCACCGGTTCCTGGTCCGGCTAGGACGCACTTACCCCCACCGCCCCCGGCCATGCCCCGGACCGACGCGACGGGCGGGCGCGGGGTCAGGCACACCCGGGCGTCCGGGGGGCCTTCCCGACCGCGCCCCGGTCGTCCGCACGACGGCTCGGCGGATGCGGCCGTACCAGGTGTTCTTGACATCCGACGGGGCGGCCGACGTACGGTGAACCGATCTGTTTCGGACGGGTGGAGGCCCCTGATGCGCGGACTCGGAGCGGCACCCAGGGGTGTGCGTTCTGCCGTGCGGCTGGTCACCCGTCGGCATGTGGACTTCTGCCGCACCTGCTCGGCCGTCTGTCCGCTTCCGCGCCGCTGACCCCTGCCCGGCCCGCGTCACCCGATGCTGCGAGCCGGACCTGACCGGTCCGGTCGCCATGGCCCCGCGCGCCCCGCGGACGTGACCCGCGCCGCCGTCCTTTCGTCTCCCCGCGCCGCCCTCTCCTCATGGCCGCAGCCGTCCTGGCCCGGCGGTCATGGGCTCCCGTGTCTTTCCGGAAGGAACGCCCCTTGTCCGGCCCCGCCCTGCACCTCGCCGTCGAGATCGACGGCGACGGCGCCCATCCCGCGGCCTGGCGCCGCGCCGCCCACGCCCCCGACCTGCTGCTCTCCCCGCGCCGTGTGGCCACACTCGCCACCACCGCCGAGAACGCCGGGTTCACCCTGATCACCCTCGACGACGGAGTACTGCCGCCCGGAACCTCCCCGAACCCGGTGGGGCGTATCGGCGCGGTGGAGCGGGCGGCCTTCGCCGCGGCGTCCACGAGCACCATCGGGGTCGCCCCCGTCGTCCCGGTCACCTACGCCGAACCCTTCCACGTCTCCGGGCAGCTGGCGTCCCTGGACCACGTCTCCGCGGGACGCGCCGGATGGGTGGTGGCCCAGGAGGAGCGCCCCGAGGCGGCGCGCGCCTGGGGGCGGCCCCTGGTCGCCGAAGCCGACGCGTGGGCCCGGGAGTCCCGGGACGGGGTCGAGGTGGTCCGCGCCCTGTGGGACTCGTGGGAGGACGACGCGGTCATCCGCTCCGTGGCCACGAGCCGCTACCTCGACCGCGACCGGCTGCACTACATCGACTTCACCGGGGAGACCTACGCCGTCAAGGGCCCGGCGATCGTGCCGCGCCCTCCGCAGGGGCAGCTCGTCGTCCTGGGCAGCCCTGCCGACGGGGCCGCCGGGCTGCTCGACGTCGCGCTCGTCGGAGGCGGCGACCTCCCGGCGGTGGCGACGGCCGCGGCTTCCGCCGGTGCGCCGCGGGTCTTCGCCGAGGTGGAGGTGGCGCTGGACACTCCGGGGGCCGCGGCCGGCGAGCGCGTCGCCGACCTCGGACGGCACGCGCCGTGGACCGACCGCGGCAGGCTCCGGCACATCGGCCCGGTGGAGCGACTGGTCGCCCTTCTCGCCGACTTGAGTCGGCACGTCGACGGCGTACGGCTGCACCCGCTGGTACTGGACGAGGATCTGCCCGTCCTGTCGCGGCTCGTCCTGCCGGCCCTGTCCGAACGGCGGCTGGTCGCCCGGCCGCTGCCCGGCACGTCCCTGCGCGCGACCCTGGGCCTGGAGCGCCCCGCCAACCGTTTCGCGGCCACGGCCGTCCAGGAGGGAGCCCGATGACCCGCACCGACCCCCTCGACGTCCCCAGGCCGCACGCACAACTGCACTTCGGCGTGTTCTTCCAGGGCGTCAACCACTGGACCATCTGGTCCGCCCCCGAGAGCGGCTCGCAGATCGACCCCGCCTCCTTCCGACGGGTCGCGCAGACCGCCGAACGGGGCTTGTTCGACGCGTTCTTCCTCGGCGAGGGACTGCGGCTGCGCGAGGTCGACGGCAGGATCCACGACCTCGACGTGGCCGGCCGTCCGGACGCCATCACCCAGCTCGCGGCACTGGCCGCCGTCACCCGCCGCATCGGCCTGGTCTCCACCTCCAACTCCACCTTCAACGAGCCCGCCGACCTCGCCCGCCGGCTCTCCGGTCTCGACCTGCTCTCCGAGGGCCGCGCCGGATGGAACGTGGTGACCACGGACAACGCCTGGACCGGCGCGAACTTCCGCCGCGGCGGCTATCTCGACCATGCCGACCGCTACCGGCGCGCCGAGGAGTTCCTCGCCGTGGCCCGGGCCCTGTGGGACGGCTGGGAGGACGGCGCGGTCGCCGGCTCGGCGAACGCCACCGCCTGGTCGGCACCCGGCACGATCCACCACGTGCGCCACAAGGGCGCGCAGTTCGACGTCGATCTCGCCCCGACCCTGCCGCGCAGCGCCCAGGGCCACCCGGTGATCTTCCAGGCCGGCGACTCCGGGGAGGGGCGCGACTTCGCCGCCCGCAACGCCGACGTCATCTTCTCCGCGCACGGCGGCGACTTCGACGACGCGCTGGCCTTCGCCGAGGACATCAGGCGCCGGTTGCGGGTGGCCGGGCGGCCCGACGACGACCTGCGGATCCTGCCCGGCACCGAGATCATCATCGGCGCCACCGAGGAGGAGGCCCAGGAGAAGAAGCGCTGGGTCCGGCGGCAGCAGGTCACTCCCGCGACGGCGCTGGGCATCGCCGGGCTGCTGTGGGGCATCGACCTGTCCGGCCGCGACGCCGACGGGCCGCTGCCCGAGGAGGATCCGGTGGTCACCGAGAACGACGGCTCCTTCGGGGCTCGGCGTGTCGCCGACCCGCGGGCCGTGGTGGCCGAGTGGCGGGCGAAGGCGGCGGCACACGGCTGGTCGCTGCGCGAGGCCGTCATCGAGCTCGGCCCGCAGCGCGGCCATGTCGGCACCCCGTCCGGCCTGGCCGACAAGTTCGCCCACTACGTGCGGCACGGCGCGGTCGACGGCTTCAACGTCACGCCGTACCTCGTCCCCGACGGCCTGGACGACATCGTCGACCTGCTCGTGCCCGCCCTGCAGGAACGCGGGGTCTACCGCACCGAGTACACCGGCAGCACCCTGCGCGACCACCTCGGCCTGCGCGAACCCCTCACCCACCGCTGCGCGCCCGAGCGACGGGCCGGCTGAGTGCCGCCGACGCGATCCCGCCCCGCGCCACGAACCCGCCCCACGAAGGAGACCCCATGACCACCGAGGCCACCACGACGGACCTGCAGGCGTTCACCGAGGACTGGCTGGACTGGTACCGCGCCCAGGAGGCGCGGCTGGCCGCCCCGCACGGTTTTCTGGCGATCACCGGCCTGCACTGGCTGGACGACCGGCCGCAGCGCTTCCCCGACGCGCCCGGCGCCTGGCGCACCGGCCCGGACGGGGTGGTCGTCACCCTCGACGAGGGCGAGGAGCTGGTCGTCGGCGGAACGCCGGTGCGGGGCGAGTACCGCTTCGGCGTGCTGCCCGAACGCGGTGGCGTCGACGCGGTCTGGAAGGACGCCGTGATCGAGGTCGCCAAGCGCGGCGGCAACGACATCGTGCGGCCCCGGCACCCGGACGCGCCGCTGCGCACCGCCTTCACCGGCACCCCCGCCTACGCACCCGACCCGCGGTGGGCCGTGACCGGCCGCTACGTGCCCTTCGACGAGCCGCGGCCGACCACCGTGGGCGCCGCGGTGGCGGGCCTCGAGCACGTGTACGACGCGCCGGGCCGGGTCGAGTTCGAACTGGACGGGCGGCCGCTGGCGCTCACCGCGTTCCCCGGTCCCGGCGAGGGCCGGCTGATGCTCCTGTTCACCGACGCCACCTCCGGGGTCACCACCTACGCGGCCAACCGGGCCCTGACCCTGGAACCGCCCACCGCCGACGGCACGGTCCTGCTGGACTTCAACCGCGCGGCGAACCTGCCCTGCGCCTACACGGATCTGGCCACCTGCCCGCTGCCGCCGGCCGAGAACCGGCTGCCGGTGCCCATCGAGGCGGGCCTGAGGATCCCCCGCGAACGCGGCGGGTCCTGAACCGGACGGAAGAGCCGCCCGGTGGGACGGCCGACAGGACGGCCGGTCGTGCGGCGACCCCGCCGCACGACACGCCGGTCTCCGGGGCCGTACCCCGCACGGCACCGCCGGTGTTCGACACCGGCCATGGACGTGTCCCGGCAGGTGAGACGCTCCGGCCTGGCGCACCCGAACGTCCCTGTGTGGCATTGACGTTCGACAAGTCCGCTCCGTAGCATCACGATCGGCATTGAGTGTCAGCGTCAAGCCCTGGCTCGCTGACCGGCAACCCTCCCGCGCGGTGGGGTGCTCCAGGTGAAAGCCCGGCGGGATCACCGACGATCCCCGCAAGCGCGAGGCCCCGGTGGCGGGGCCGGAGACGGGGAGGGACCGGTATGCACAGCGACCAAGCGACGCTCGCCTCCTGCGCCGGTGCCATGCCGTTCTCCCGGCTCTCCCGCCGACGCCACATCGACCTCAAGCGCTCGACCAGCTGCCTCTGTCGCACGACCAGCTGTCGCTGACGAGCCCGCCCCCGGTCCGCTGACAAGCCGCCGCTGACGAGCCCCCTGACCGGCCACATCGCCGGCCGGGCCCCTCGCGCGGCATCCACCGGTCGGCACACCGGTCGGCACCCGGACCGCCGTCAGGCACCGGCCTCCCGGCCCCCGCGTGACAGTCCGCTGCCCGTTCTCCCGCCACCGCGCCCGGTGGCGTCTCCCTGACCACCGTCTGTTCAGCGCTTCCCCCCGCCGGTGCCGACCGGCCGGGTCGCACGTCCCTGCACGGCGTGCCGCGCTCCCGACACCCGGCACCCGGTGCCTGGTGACACGAGTAGGAGAAAACCCTCCGTGACCGCACTTCCGGTATTCAGATCATCCCGTTGGGCGCCGCTGGCCGCCCTGCTGACCACCAGCGTGCTGCTGACCGCCTGCGGTTCGGGCGACGGCGGTTCCGGCGGCGCGAGCAGCCGGCCGAAGTCCGGCGGCACCCTGACCTTCGCGGTGGGTTCCGACTCCGGCTGCGTGGATCCGCAGCAGGTCGGCAGCAACGACACCATCTACTCGGTCCGTCAGATCGTGGACTCGCTGACCGACCAGGACCCGAAGACCGGCAGGATCGTGCCGTGGCTGGCCAAGAGCTGGGACATCAACTCCGACGCCACCCGGTTCACGTTCCACCTCCGCTCGGGCGTCACCTTCAGCGACGGGTCGAAGCTGACCGCGCAGGTGGTCAAGGACAACTTCGACGCGGTGCCGAAGCTCGGCGCCCTGGGCACCCTGGCCCAGGGCTACCTCAGCGGTGTCAAGAGCACTTCCGTGGTCGACCCGCTCACCGTGCAGGTGACCTTCGCACAGCCCAACGCACAGTTCCTGCAAGCGACTTCGACCCACTCACTGGGCATCGAGTCGTCGGCGAGCGTGCACCGGACCCCGCAGCAGAAGTGCAGTGACGGGGTGGTGGGATCCGGGCCGTTCGTGCTGAAGGGCTATGTGCAGAACCAGTCGATCACCCTGGCCAGACGGACCGGGTACGCCTGGGGATCCAGCCTGTGGGCCAAGAAGGGCGAGGCCTACCTGGACAAGCTGGTCTTCAAGGTGGTGCCGGAGGCCGGCGTACGCGCCGGCAGCCTCCAGTCCGGGCAGGTCGACGCGATCAGCAGCGTCGGCAGGGCCAACGAGGCAGCGCTCAGGGGCGGCCAGGTCACGCTCGCCCGCCGGGCCAACCCCGGGGTGGTGTTCGGCCTGGGTCTCAACAACGCCGGCCCCCTGCTGAAGGACGCCAGGGTGCGGCAGGCGCTCCAGGTCGCGGTCGACCGCAAGCAGATCGCCGACACCGTCTTCCCGACCGGCACCCGGCCGGCCGGCAGCGTCCTGGCGCACACCACACCCGACTACACCGACCTGTCCGCGGACCTGTCCACGGACCCGGCCAAGGCGAGGTCCCTGCTGGACCAGGCCGGCTGGAAGGCCGGAAGTGACGGCATCCGTGCCAAGGGCGGCAGGACGCTGAGCCTGACCATCACCTGGTTCCCCAACGCGGCCACCAACCAGCCCGCGTTGGAACTGGTCCAGCAGCAGCTGAAGGCCGTCGGGATCGACGTGGTGCTCAAGCAGCTCCCCGTCACCCAGTTCGCGACGACCCTCCAGGCCGGTGACTTCGACGTCGTGTGGGGCAACGTGACCCGGTCCGACCCGGACATCCTGCGCACCTCGTTCTCCACACGGCTGGCCAACTTCTACCACCTGCCCGCCAGTTCGCTGGACACCGTGCTGTCCCGGCAGGCCGCGACGACCGATGCCGCCAAGCGCGCGAAGCTGGTCGCCGAGGCGCAGCGGCTGATCGTCCAGAACGCGTACGACGTGCCCGTGGTGGAGTTGCAGACCCAGCTGGGCGTGTCCACGAAGGTGCACGACCTGGACTTCGACTCGGGCAGCCGGATCCAGCTGCACGACACCTGGATCGGCTGACCCGTGCGCCGCTATGTGATCAAACGGCTCGCGCAGGCGGTCGGGGTGCTGTGGGCGGCCTACACGGTGTCGTTCCTGGTGCTGGACTTCCTGCCCGGTGACCCGGTCTCCGCGATGGCCGGCGCCGGGATGGACTCGGGACAGGTCGACCCGGCCCAGCTCGCGGCGCTGCGGCACGAGTACGGCTTCGACAAGCCGGTCCTCGTGCAGTACGCCGAGTACCTCGGGCGGGCGGTGCGCGGGGACTTCGGCGACGCCGTCTCCAGCGGTCGCCCGGTCACCTCCGTCATCGGCGACGCGCTGCCGGGGACGCTCCAGCTGACGGGGGCCGCGCTGCTGCTCGCGGTGGTGTTCGGTGGCGGGCTGGCGGTGGTGGCGACGTACACCTCGCAGCGGTGGCTGCGGCAGCTGTTGCTGTCGCTGCCCCCGCTGGGGGTGTCGGTGCCCACCTTCTGGGTGGGGCTGCTGCTGGTCGAGGCCTTCTCGTTCCGGCTGCACTGGTTCCCCGCGTTCGGCAACGACGGGCTGCGGGGCCTGGTGCTGCCGGCGCTGACGCTGGCCGTGCCGACCGGGGCGCAGGTCGCCCAGGTGCTGGCCAAGAGTCTGCTCACGGCGCTGGACCAGGCCTATGTGGAGACCGCCCGGGCCAAGGGCGCCGGGCGCCGGCGGGTGCATCTGCGGCATGCGCTGCGCAACGCGTCGCTGCCCGCGCTGACGGTCGTCGGGCTGCTGGTCGGACAGCTGATCGCCGGTTCGGTGGTCGTGGAGACGGTGTTCTCCCGGGACGGCCTGGGCCGGGTGACCGCGGCGGCCGTGACCGCCCAGGACATCCCGCTGGTGCAGGGGGTGGTGGTGTTCGGAGCACTGATCTTCGTGGCGACGAACCTGGTCGTCGACCTCGTCTACCCGCTGCTGGATCCGCGGATCGCGGTGGCCCCGGACAGGAGGGCGAGCTTCGCATGAGTCAGAGCGTTGTGGACGGTGCGGCCGACGCGGCCGAGGCCGCCCTCGGCCTGGCCCGGCCGGTCGAGGCGGGGCCCGCGCCCGGGCCGGGTCGCCGTGTCGACGTGCGGCGGGTGCTGCGGTTCCTGGTGCGCCGCCCGGGGCTGCTGCTGTCCGTCGCGGTCCTGGTGCTGGTGGTGCTGGCGGCCTTCTGGCCGGACCTGTTCACCTCCCAGGACCCGTTGAAGGGGGTGCCGTCCGACAACTTCCGCGGCCCGGGCGGCAGTCACCGGTTCGGTACCGACGAACTCGGCCGTGACGTGTTCTCCCGGGTGGTGCACGGCGCCCAGCTCTCCCTGAAGGCGACACTGATCGCGGTCCTGGTGGCCTTCGTGGTCGGCGGGCTGCTGGGCGTGGTCGCCGGCTTCGTGGGCCGGTGGGTGGACGACGTGCTGATGCGGTTCGTCGACGTGCTCCTGTCCATCCCGGCGCTGTTCCTGTCCCTGGCCCTCGTCACCGCGCTCGGCTACGGGACGGTGAAGGTCGCGGTCGCGGTCGGCATCGCGAGTGTCGCCTCGTTCGCCCGGGTGGCCCGTGCCGAGGTGCTGCGGGTGCGGCAGGCGGTGTTCGTGGAGGCGTCCCGCTCCTGCGGGTCCCGCTGGTACTCGGTCCTCGGCCGGCATGTGCTGCCCAACGCGGCCGGTCCGGTGATCGTGCTGGCCACCCTGGACTTCGGCTCCTCGATCCTGGCCGTGTCGGCGCTCAGCTTCCTCGGCTACGGCGCGCCGCCGCCGGCCCCGGAGTGGGGCACGTTGATCTCCGACGGCCGCAACTACCTGGCCAACGCGTGGTGGCTGACCGCGCTGCCCGGTCTGGCCATCGCCGCGACCGTGCTGGCCACCAACCGGATCGCGCGGGCGCTGGACGGCGAATGGGCCCGGCAGCGATGAGCGACGCAGACGAGAACGGCGAGGACGTGACCACACCACTGCTCAGCATCCGCGGCCTGTCCGTGTCCTACCGCACCCGGGGCGGCACGGTGCCGGCGGTGCGAGGCGTCGACCTGGACGTCTGGCCCGGTCAGGTGACCGCCGTGGTCGGCGAGTCGGGGTCCGGCAAGAGCACCACCGCGCACGCCGTCATCCGGCTGCTGGCCGCGAACGGCACCATCGACGCGGGCACGATCGGCTTCGGCCGGCATGATCTCGCCACCCTGTCGGAGGCGGAGCTGCGGACCGTGCGCGGCGCCCGGATCGGGCTGGTCCCGCAGGATCCGACGGTCTCGCTCAACCCGGTCAAGCGGGTCGGCGAGCAGGTCGCCGAGGTGCTGCGGATCCACGGCTTGGCGACCCGTCGGTCGGCCGCGGCCGAGGCGGTCGCGGTGCTGGACCGGGCCGGGCTGGCGGACGCGGCGGTCCGGGCCCGGCAGTACCCGCACGAGCTGTCCGGCGGTATGCGGCAACGGGTGCTGATCGCCATCGCCGTCGCCGCCCGGCCGGAACTGATCATCGCCGACGAGCCGACCAGCGCGCTCGACGTGACCGTGCAGCGCGTCATCCTCGACCACCTCCAGCAGCTGGCCGAGGAGTCGGGCACCGCGGTCCTGCTGGTGACCCACGACCTCGGGGTGGCCGCCGACCGGTCCCAGCGGCTGGTGGTCATGGAGCGGGGCAGGGTGGTGGAGGCGGGCGAGACCCGGTCCGTGCTGGCCGACCCGCAGCACGACTACACCCGGCGACTGCTGGCCAGCGCGCCCAGCGCGACCACGCCCGCGCCCCGCACCCTCGGGGCGCCTCGCACCACGCCCGCGCCCCGCACCCTCGAGGCGCCTCGCACCACGCCCGCGCCCCGCACCCTCGAGGCGCCTCGCACCACGCCCGCAGAACGGAA
>NZ_JBEYJU010000138.1:0-16930 GCF_040703965.1 Streptomyces sp. NPDC006655
GGCACAAGCGAACGTCACCTTCGAGATCCCCAAGGGCGAGGAGCCCGTTGTGAACGTCATGGGCCTGCCCGGCGACGGACACGACGGCAACGTGATGAGCCGCCAAGACTCGTGCACATCAATCGCTCCAGCGATCGCTGACCGCTGCTCAAACTCGTCGACCAACGCTGCCGCTGAACGTGAACGAAGCCACCCGGTCGTGACAGCCCGGGGCTCGTCCCCTGGGTGCGGTCGTGGGCAAGTCGGCCGCCGCGCTCACGTCCGCTCCAAGCAGCGCGCCGGCACCTGCCCGCCGGGGACCACGCGCCACAGGCTCCCGCAGCCGCACTCGCGGTAGTCCGGCCAGCCGCCCCGGCCGACCGCGACAGTGCAGGACGTCACCCGCTCGCCACGGCGCAGGTAGCGCACAACCGGTGAGCGCGTCGTCGCGACCGGCCCTTCGTTCCACGCGGGCCGGCCCACGGCGACCTTTCGGACCGCCTTCCACGCCGACGTGCACGACGCGGACACGGCGGCGGTGGCCGGCGGGACGCTGGACAACCCGGTCGCAAGGACAGCGGCGACAGCGGCCGCCGTGGTGAGCAGACGTCCAGTCAGATGCATACGCGGTCAACCCCGTCCCGGCCGGGCCGGTCACGGCCGCTGCCCAAGATCACCCACCAGAGGCGGCCAGGCCACTTGGCTGCCCAGCGCGTGCGCGGCCCCGCCGACGCGCGCAACGGACACCAGGCGCCCGCTTCCCTCGCCCGCCGTTCTCCCGTTCACTCCCTGCCCACTCGCCACCTTCACCAGGACCAGGGCGCGCGAGAAAACGACCTCTGAGCCCCGACGGCCGCACCATCGCCAGCGCGGGCGACGACCACACCGTTCAGCTGATGTCCCTGAACCCGGACGCCGCCTTCCACCGGGTCTGCGCCACCACGACCGGCGTCCTGACCGCACCGGCATGGCACCGCTCGTGCCTTCGTACCCCTTGCCGAAGGCGTGTCGCTGACGCGGACGCCCGCGGTCACCTCCGCTCGATCGGCTTCCCGCGACGAGCCGAAGGACGCCCGTTTCCTCGATGACACGCCGCCACCGGGCCGGGAATCCCTCCGACCGTTGTCAGGCGGTTGTTGTCCTGCGCCTCGGGTCCGACACAGGACAACGACATCGCCGGTAGGCCAGTGGTCGTGGGGTGCGAGCCCGCCGGCGGTGCGAGTGGCGCCAGGCGGGCCGGCCCCATCGTCCTCACAGCCGACGACAGGGATGAGAATCCTGATGCGAACGAAGATCACGACGTTACTGGCCACGAGCCTGCTGCTGGTGCTCGCGGCCCTCTTGGCGGGGAGCCCTGCCTCTGCGGCTCCCGGCTCGGCGGTCAGCTTCACGGCTCAGGCGCGAGCCGCGGGGCTGACCGCGGCTCAGGCGGGCGCGCTCCAGGACGAGGTGAACCGCGACCTGGCCTCCCTGGGCGGGAAGCAGGTGGCTCCCAACCGGATCCAGCTGGAAGGCGCGACGCTCTACCTCGCGGTGCCGGGTGAGGCGCATCCGCGCGACCTGACGGCCGGGACCGGGGCGACCCCGTTCTACGACCCCTGCGCCGGCGGCGGGGCCGACCACCTGCACATGTGCGCGTACAGCAAGACGTACTACACCGGCTCCGAACTCGACATGTACAGCTGCAAGCGCTACTACGTCAGCACCTGGTCAGGTCCGGGGTCGTGGGACAACGAGCAGAGTGACGGCACCGTGGCCTACATGTACGGGCCCACTGGGGCCTTCGTGTACAAGACGCCCCCGGCGCCGAGCTGGGACGCCACCGGGAACTGGTCCTCGGTCCACAGCATCGTCAACTGCTGACCGGACCGGTGCCCGCCTGAGCGAGCGCCTCCCACCGGGGCCGGCGAGTTCTCGGGGCTCCACGCACCATCCGACGGTCCCCGAGCAGTCGTCGGCGAACACCGCAGGGCGCTCGGCCGGATGTCTTCCGACCGAGCGCCCCGCCCCTGCGACCGCGACAGCCTCCGAGTCCGTCAGCGCGCCGCCAGTCGCGGAGGCAGGGGCGGCACTCGCCGCCGGCCGTCAGGCCGTCGCCGGAGTAGACGAACGCCCCGCAGCTCGGGCACGTCCAGCCCCGACCACGGGGAGCTGGCTTTGTCCACGAGATCGGGCTCTGGCACAACTTCTGTGATGCCACCACTCTGAGTGACAGACGGACCCCTTCGAGCCGTCCGCGAAGTCGCCCGAAAATGGTCCGTGGACCAGGCGGTGGGGCTGACAGTTCGGGGCCGTGGAAGAGGTCGCGCTCCGACTGAAGGAGCTGTTGTTCCCGTCGATCCCGGACGCCGCGCTGTCGGTGGACGTGGACATCGAGATAGTGCGCGTTGACGCCCAGAGCATCGCGGACGGCGCTGTGTGTCCAGTTTGCGGAGTCTGGTCGAACCGAGTTCATGGTTCCTACCTGCGGTTTCCCGCTGATGTACCGAGCGGTGGCCGAAGCGTTGTCCTCCAGCTGAGAGTCCGCCGGTTCACCTACGAGAACTCGGGCTGCGCACGCCGTACCTTCGTCGAGCAGATACCTGGCCTGACGCGCCGGCACGGTCAGCGGACCGAGCGGTTGCGCTCCACCTTGGCCGCGGTCGGTCTGGCACTCGCAGGCCTGGCCGGAGCCTGCTTCGCCCGCGTTCTCGGCGTATCCGTCAGTCGCAGCACGGTGCTCCGGCTGGTCGACGCTTCCCGAACCTGAGGTGGCCGCGCCGCGGGTGGTCGGCGTCGACGAGTACGCCACCCGCAAGGGCCGCCGCTACGGCACCGTCCTCGTCGACATCGAGACCCGCCGCCCCGTCGACCTACTGCCGGACCGGGAGGCTTCCAGTCTGGCGGCCTGGCTCGCCGACCGGCCAGGCGTTGAGGTCGTTTGCCGGGACCGGGCGCCGTTCTTCGCCGAAGGCGCCGCCGTCGGCGCCCCGCAGGCCGTCCAGGTTGCGGACCGGTGGCACCTCTGGCACAACCTGAGCGACGCCGCCGAGCGGGCAGTTTCCCAGCACCGCCACTGCCTGCGAGCCCTTGTCCCTGAGACCCCGGAACCCGAACCTGAGTCCGTCCAGGGAGAAGCACCGTCCGGTTCACCGTGGCCGACCGGGCACCGGTTCGCCGACCGCACCAGGGCCCGGCATGCCGCCGTCCACGCACTCCTGGAGGCTGGACACAGCCTGCGGTCGGTCCAGCGGCAGCTCGGCATGGCCTGGCACACCGTCAAACGGTTCGCCGACGCCTCGAAGCCGGAGGATCTGTTCACCGGCCAGTGGCGCACTTCAGGACGATCGCTGAGGTGGGCACGCTCGGAGCCTGTGGAGCAGGACCGTGCCCAGCCCTCGTGACCAGCTCACTGAGAAGGCTTCCGCTTACCGCTCATCGGGCTTGTCTGGCCGAACAAGGGTCCTGATCGGGTGATCGCGGCAGGAGCGGCGCATGAAGGCAGGGCCTCTTGGTAGTTCGGGGGTGCGATCCCGCCCGAGCAGTCCCAGGAGGCCCTGTTGCCGCAGTCTTTCGTGCTCGCGTCCCTGGAGTCCAACGCGCCGTCTCCGGCGTGTGACTGTCTCGCGCACAGGTTCGGCAACGCGGCGGATGGGCCGGACCGCGTGCGGTGTTACGGCTCCGATCTGACGGAGGCAGAGTGGCAGGTCATCCGGCCGCTGCTGCCGGTCCCCGCTTGGCTGCAGGGGCGGGGCGGGCGGCCGGAGGGTTATTGCCACCGCGTGATGTTGGACGCGGTCCGCTACGTCGTCGACAACGGCGTGAAGTGGGTCAACCTGCCCTGTGACTTCCCGCCGCACCGGCGGGTGCACGCGTTCGCCCGCCGCTGGCAGGTGACAGGTCTGCTTGCCGAGCTCCACGACCGGCTGCGCGACAAGGTGCGTCAGAAGGAAGGCCGTTCGCCGGACCCGACGGCCGCCATCGTGGACTCGCAGTCACTGCGGGCAGCGGCGAACATTCCGCGCTAGACGTCCGGGTGGGACGGCGGGAAGAAGGTGGGCGGACGCAAGCGGCACCTGGTGGTGGACTGCCTCGGCCTCGTCCTGGCCGTCGCGGTGACCGCGGCGAGCGTGCAGGACCGCGACGCCGCCGTCCCACTGCTGGAGCGGCTTCGCAACACGTACTTCTCCGTCCGCCTGGTGTGGGCGGACGGCGGCTATGCCGGGCGTCTGGTCGACTGGGCGGCCGAGAAACTCCAGCTCACCCTCGACATCGTCAAGCGCACTGACGACACGACAGGGTTCGTGGTGCTGCCGCGCAGGTGGGTGGTGGAGAGAACGCTGAGCTGGCTGATGCGCTCGCGTCGTCTGGTGCGCGACTACGAGAGGCTGCCCGCCATGCACGAGGCCATGGTGCTGTGGTCGATGACCATGCTCATGAGCGGCCGCCTGGCCGGACGCCGCCCCGGTGCTTTCAGCCGGCCGACACCGCGAGCGCGGTGAACACCCCCGGCCGCACCTGCAGGGCCCAGCCCCGCTCCACCAGGCGTTTCGCCTTCGACCGCAGCCCCTCGACCTTCGCCGGGACCGCCTGCAGCCCCAGGGCCACGGCCAGCTGCTGGCAGCGCATCCCCTCCCGGCCCGCCGACTCCAGCACCGACACGATCCGCTGGTAGTCCACCGCGAGCACCGACGTCGGCATGCCTTCACTCCGGTGCGGCACCGGCGAGCCCGTCATCGCGCCCCGCACCGGCTCCGCGACTGCCGAAGACGGCTCCGCCAGCACCTCGGCCACCGTCGTCCGGGCATCCACCAGCCGCTCAAGCGCGCGTTCCGCCGCACCGAGCGCGCCCTGCACCCGCTCGGCCTCCTCCCGCAACCCCGCGATCTCCTCCCGGACCCTCTTCTCCCGGGCCTCCAGCAGACCGAGCACCGACGGCACCAGCCACCTCCACGAGCCAGACAAGCGGACCAACCACGCCCACCTCTCCCGCCACCGACCGCAGTTCATGCCCACCTAACCCGAACCAACCGATCACGTTCGGAAAGCGGATGGCGTCTGAGACACACCTCCTGTCGGTGATGGCGATTCTTGGAAATGACCAGGACTGCTCCTCGCCTCACTCGATCAAGTCTGCAAGTGAGTGGGGAGGTTCAGTGAGCGCCGGGGCCGGGGTGAGGCTGGGGCCGCCCGCTCGTTCTGAGTCCGGGGCGCATCGCCCCGGACTGATGTCCTGGTTCCAAAGTCGGTGTGGAGGTGGGTCCATCGGCTGACGCGCGCCCAAGCCTCCGAGGTGATCATGTGGGTTGTCAGCTCGACAAGCCGAGGAGGGGCCATGCGGGTGGAGCAGGTGAACTGGGTCGACATCCCGGCCGGGTTACTACGTCGGGGAACGCCGGTCGACGAGATGGCGGCGGTGGCCCGCCGCTATGCCGACACCGGGGTACCAGTGGAGTGGTACATGAAGGAAGCCCCGCGCACGGAGATCCACGTCTCGGCCTTCCGAATCGCCCGTACACCGGTCACGGTCGGCCAGTGGGCACTCTTCGCGGCGGCCACCGGCCGAGCCGCCTCCCAGGCGCCGGCGGACCACCCTGTCACCGGGGTCACCTGGGAGGCGGCGACGGCCTACTGCCGGTGGCTCGGTGACCGGCTCAGCCTCGGGGTGCGGTTGCCCACGGAGGACGAGTGGGAACGCGCCGCGCGGGGAGACGACGCCCGGGAGTTCCCTTGGGGCAAGGCCTACCGCACCGGCCTGGCCAATCTGGCGGACCTCGGTGTCGGCACCACGCTGCCGGTCGGTTCGTTCCCCGAAGGCGCCAGCCCGTTCGGGGTGCTGGACATGGCGGGCAACGTCGACGAATGGACCTCCACCCTCTACGCCCCCTATCCCGGCGCGCCCGCCGAGGTGCCGAGCACCGAGCACTGGGCCTTCGACCGGCACATCACCCGAGGCGGCGCCTTCCGCCACGACCGGGACCTGGCCCGGTGCGCCCGCCGGCACGGCGCCTACGAGCCGGATCTCGAAGCGATCGGCGTGGGCTTCCGACTGGCGGCACCAGCCGCGTAGAACCAGACGTGCCGACATCACACGACGGACGGTGGCACCCAGACGGTGTGCTTTCTCTAGTATCCGGTGCACATACCGTACGCCCACAGGCTGTAAGTCACGCGGATCAGACTGGGGAATCAAGCCGAGCAACTCTGAGGCGGTCCGATCACAGGGTGGCCGAATTCAAGGAGCCCCATCAGCAACGGCCTTCCCGGGTTCGGCAGGAGGGATACCGCGATAGCGTCATGAGCAACACGGACGGTGCCGCTGCCCGGCCACACCGGACGAACTGCCCAGCCTGAGGGGGTTGTTGTGGACTTCACGCCTGCCGAACGCGACGCGGTCGCCGCCCACGCGTCCGCTCTGGGCCTCTCCCCCGATGAGTACATTCGCCAGACAGCAGCCGAACGGGCCCTGACCTGGCAGCGCGAACAGGAGGTCTTTCAGGCGGCCGCGCAGCGACGCGGATGCGCGGTCGAGGAACTGGTGAGGCGCGGGAGCCTCATGGACGCCGACCTCTGGTAAGAGCCCGCTCTCCGGCAGCTCTCTCAGCGGGCCCGTGAACCTGGCCTGTCCAGTTGCCCACCGGAATCTGGACCCACGTCACCGAAGGCGAGCCCGACTACGCGCCCTGCCCGCCACATCGCCCCCACCTTAGAAGGAGACCGACGGAAGAGTGCGCATCCGCCTCGGCGCCGTTCCCGTCGACTTGCCCGGCCCCGTCGCTGAGCTGGCCCTTCAACAGGTCGCGGTTCGCCGCAGCCACGCCGTTCTCGCCCGGACGGATTCGCGCTGGCTCTTCCCCGGCGGTCAGCCCGGCCGCCCGATCAGTGTCTGGGCCATGCGCGAACGACTCCGCAAACTCGGCATCCGGCTCGCCGAGACCCGCTCAACCGCTCTGTTCCAGCTCGCCACCGAGCTGCCCGCCGCAGTCCTCGCCCGCACCCTCGGCATCGACATCACCGTCGCCGTCAAATGGCAACGGGCCGCCGCCGGGGACTGGGGCGCCTACGCAGCCGAGATCGCCCGACGGAACTCGAAAGCTGACCCCTGCACCGATGTCAGACCCGTTCGAATGGCTCCGCGTACTTGAAGGTGCCCCGCAGCGCGGGGTCGTGGGCGGTCAGGGTGCGGACCTGGAAGTACTCGCCCCACGAGGGATCCGGTGCGGTGATGCCGTAGTCCGTGCTGGTGCGGAAACCGTAGCGGCCGTAGTATGCAGGGCTGCCGAGGAGGGCGACGAGGGGCTCGCCCAGGGCATCCGCTGCGCCGAGCACGGTGTGGACAAGAGCGAGGCCGATACCGCGGCGCTGGTGGTCGGGGTGCACGCTCAGCGGGCCGAGGCCCAGGGCGGGGGCAGTGCCGACATGGCCCCGGGTGCAGATTACGTGGCCTACTACCTCGTCCTTGTCGCTGAGTGCCACGAGCGACAGTTCCGGCAGCCAGCCGTCGCAGGTGCGCAGCTCGTCGAGGAGGGTTACCTCCATCGGAACCGGAGTCTCCGGCTTGGCGAAGGCCGCCGCGGTGACGGTGCTTGCGGCGGGGACATCGGCAGGCGTTTCGCGTCGGATCAGCACCGGCACAGTCTGGGCGCCAAGCTGCGGCGCCGCAAAGGATTTCTGGGTACGCCCGGCCGCCCGCCCAACCGGACTGATCGATCGCGAGCAGGACCAGCCTCAACGTCGCATGCCTGGCGGCCGCCCCCACCAGTGGCCGGTGAAGACGGCTCGCCGCTCGGACGGCGTGAGATCGGCCGCTGGCCCGGAGCCCTCCGCCTGGCGGGTGACGACACCCGTGACGAGGTCCTCATGTTCGTCGCCCCGCTCTGATCACAGAGGCATTCGGCAGTTCCAATACCCGACTCCACCATTAGCCTCGCGCTTTCGCGAGGTGGCCTGTCCGAGAGCTGATAAAAAACGCGGAAAGTGTTCCTGACCTGCAACGGTAGGACTTACTGAGGATCCTGTTGGCTGCAAGGAAAGAAGCACTCTCCGGGTGAAGAAGCGTATGGGTTCCTGCCCGCGCATCTATGCGAAGCGTCCTGCCTCTGCCACTGGTCGCGATAGCCTGCAACCTGGCGCTCATGCGGCGTTGGGGAGGGGTAGGGGGACACGGATGCTGTCGGGATCGGATTGGACTTCCCTGACCGTGGCGGTTGCTGGAGTAGGCGGCACCATGGGCGCGACAGTGCTTGCTCAGCGCGCTCGCCGGGTAGAGGTCGCCGAACAGAATCGGCGTGCGGAGCTCGAGCGACTACAGGACCGGGAGGACCGGGCAGTCCAGGCCAAGCGCGAACTCTATGCCGCTCTTAACGCGACCGCACGCGCCTATCGCACTGCGGGCAGAGACATGGTGCTTGCCCTCAGGCGTGGGGAGACAGTGGTCGCGGACGCCCTTGATGCCACACGCCAGGCCTACTACGACCAATACGCGCAGGCCCAGATGGTCCTTGGCACAACTGCCCTTGACGTGGCCAGCGAAGTCAACCAGTGCCTGGGCGCCGGCTACCACCTCGTCCGGCACCTGCCGCTGGACGGCTCGGGAGCGGAGCCTCTCCCCCGTACGGACGCGCAGCTTATCCAGGCGAAGCGGTGGTTCGCGGGGCCTCTCTCCGATGCGGTTTATCTGCTCCGGGAGGCGCTACGAGCCGAACTGGGTGTGAACGGCGCGCCGTCCGTTGAGCAGCTTGAGGCCAAGGTGGTGGCGCTGTCCCAGGCCCGAGCGGCCCTGCAACAGGAACGACAGCAGCTTTCAGAGCAACGGCAGGGATGACCGGCTCCGCGACCAGCCGCTCGTGAATCACCGACGCCTTCATCAGGATCTCGGCCCGCAACATCGCATCGACCAGCGGCGCGAACTCGTCGATCTTCCTGGGCACCACCTGGCCACTGGCCGAGCGAAGCGGCGGAGTCGCCGGACCCGCAAGGTACTTGCGGACCGTCTTGCGCTCCAGCCCCGTCTCCCGGGCGATCTCCGACAAGCTCATCGCACCGGACTCCAACAAGCCCCTAAAACGCCGTAGTTCCGACCAGCGACGCGGATCCGAGACCGCAGCCGACCACCCCCTGCCGCCGCACACCGACTACCAGCAGAGTGCCGACCAAGGTTCCTCACCGCATCAGGAACCGGCCGCGTTCATCCGTACTCGGGTGGGGACGTTCAGGTGTACGCCGACACCTCATCACTACCGTGCTCCAGCTCAGTCGATGTGCCGAAGCACGATAGTCGTCACCATCGGCGCCCACTGATGACCATCAGCCTCTCTACGAAGGCTGGCTTTCTGAACGTCGGCTCAGCGGGGTTCGCCGAACCAGCGGCGGAGCGCCGGTTCCACGTCATCCGCGCCTGCCCAGCACACGTAGCCGTCCGGCCGGATGAGCATCGCCTCGGTGTCGGCGCCCTGGCCCACCCTGTCCACCCGGTCAGACCAGGTGTCGGCGGCCTTGGCGAACGCGTCGGCCGGGTCCAGCAGGATGCCGTGCCCGGACCGCAGTAGTTCGTGCACCCGGGCCGTGCCGAGGTCCAGGTCCGGTGCGGGCCGGCCGACGAGCGGATGGGTTTCGGTGCCCGGCATCGGGTAGCGGATGGCCATCCCGGACATCAGGTCGGTGAGATAGTGCTGGACGTCCGGCAGTTGGGCCATGGCCGTGAAGATCTCCCGGGCGGCCAGCACGTCCGGATCGCGGGTGCCGGCCCAGTCCATCAGCAGGCTCTGTGCCCGGACGTTGCGCAATACGGCGGCCCCGACAGGATGCCGTTCCGCGTGATAGGTGTCGAGCAGGTTCTTTGGTGCCCAGCCGTGCACGGCGGCGCCGAGCTTCCAACCGAGGTTGAGCGCGTCCTGCATGCCGGTGTTCATTCCCTGCGCGCCGAGTGGAAGGTGGACATGGGCGGCATCGCCCGCCAGGAACACCCGCCCGTGCCGGTACTGCTCGACCTGCCGTGACGCGTTGGTGATACGGCGGGCGTAGCGCAGTTCGAGCAAGTGCACCCGCGTTCCGAACACGGTGCTCAGGCCGTGACGGATTTCGTCCTCGGTGACCGGGATCTCCCTCGGCAGTGACCAGCCCGGCCCGCCGAGGACCAGTCGGCGCAGCTGCCTGCCCTGCGGATCGGTGCCGAGCGGGAACAATGCCGCCCAGTGCCCGTCCTCGTTCCAGGTGTGCGACGTGGACGGATCGACGCCGCTCAGCCGCACGTCGGCGGCGGTGATCGTCAACGTACCGGGCTGATCGGGGAACCCGGCCCGCAGGAGCGCCCGTACGGTGCTGTGAGCTCCGTCGGCGGCGACGAGGTAGCGGGAGCGGAGGGTGGTGCCGTCGGCGAAGGTCGCGGTGACCCCGTTGTCGTCCTGGGCGAGGCCGACCAGTTCGTGGTCCCTGCGGGTGTGGAGGCCGTGCGCGGCGAGGTACTGCTCGAAGAATCCCTCGATCACTACCTGCGGCACGGACCGCCATGGCAGACGGTGCCGGTCGGAGTGGAGCGGGAGTGGGATACCGGCGAAGTGGCCAGTGGTGGCGGGGTGCTCTCCGGTGGCCAGCAAGGGTTCCAGCAGCCCTCGTTGGTCGAGTGCCTCCAGTGTGCGGGACTGCACGCCGCCTGCCTTGGACAGGTCGCTGCGCTGCGACAGCTTGTCGACCAGCACGGTCGACACCCCCGCCAGCAGCAGTTCGTTGGCCAGCGTCATTCCGGTCGGGCCGGCGCCGACGATGAGTACATCGGTGTCCATGGGCTCTCCTGGGGCTGTGTCGATCAAGACAGAAGCAACGCTGCCTTTGCCGAGTCGCCCGAGCCAGGATCCGGCTCGATTGCGTTGGTATCTGACACCATCTACCGTCGGCTCGGTGGAATCTGACTACGACGAGCTGGATCGTCGGCTCGTGCACGCCCTACAGATCGACGGGCGTGCCCCGTTCAGCACCATCGCCGAGGTTCTCGGCGTGTCGGATCGCACCGTCGCGCGCCGGTACGCCCGGTTGCGGTCGGCCGGGGCGCTACGGGTGCTGGGCGGGGTCGACCCCACCGCGCTGGGCGCCATCCTGTGGTTCCTGCGGGTGCGATGTGCACCCACCGCGTCGCTCCCCGTCGCCGAGGCGCTGGCCAGACGCCCCGACACGTCCTGGGTGAGCCTCAGCTCCGGCGGTACCGAGGTCACCTGCGTGGTCCGTACCGAGAGCGAGGCGGACAGCGAGGCACTGCTGCTGGCCAAACTCCCCCGCACCCCGCGCGTGGAGGGCGTGACCGCGCACTGCCTGCTCCACGCCTTCTACGGCGGCCCCGACAATCTGGTCGGAAAACTCGGGTCGCTGGACGCGGAGGCGATCGAGCGACTGCGCCCGCCCCCAGTGCCGCACCGACGGGGACCGGTGCGGCTCGACGACGGTGACCGCAAACTCCTCGCCCTGCTCGCCACCGACGGCCGGGCCGGGTTCGAGCAGTTGGCCGCGGCGACCGGCTGGTCGCCGACGACAGTCCGGCGCCGGATGACGGAGCTGCGAGAACACGGTCTGCTCTATCTCGACATCGACGTCGACTGGCGCATGTTCGGTGTGAACGCCCGAACCCTGCTCTGGCTCTCGGTCGCCCCCACACACCTGGAAGAGGCCGGTCAGGCGCTGGCCGGGCACCCGGAGATCGCGTTCGCCGCCGCCACGACCGGACCGACCAACCTGTACGCGAGCGTGGTGTGCACGAACCAACGGGAGTTGTACCGGTATCTGACCACCCGGGTCGCCGCACTCCCAGCCATCACACACCTCGAAACGGCACCAGTGATCAGGACCGTCAAACAGGCAGCGAACCATACATAGCAACCGGCCAGCCCCCTGCTGTTGAACAGCCGCATGGCACCCGGGATCGCCTGGCCCATGAGGAGGCGCGCCCCGGGCATCTGAGCCGAAGCACGGTGGTTGTCACCAGGTCGACGCACCACCGGGCACCAGTAGCGCGCGAAGCAGGACTACCGCCACCGGCCGGCGAATTGGCCTCGCCCCCTGGCCCGCCGCTCAGCCTGCCTAAGATGCGAATGCCAGGCGCTGATCCCGGGCCGGCCGAGTGGCGGCCCGTGACCAGGCGCCGGATCGCTCCTGCGGGCGTAGGAGCTACGGCCTGTCGAGGACTCCTGGGGTGTCATGCAGGACCACGCTCCGCTGCAGCGGAACCCGCTCCGTGCGGAGTGTGTTCACCGGTGCCGCTGGGTCAGCCATGCCGAAGGAGATGCCGAACAGGAGCTTGAGTTCCGCGGGGACGCCCAGGAAATGGCGGACGGTGTCGGCGTAGACGCCGACCGCTCGAGGTAGATGCCCTCCTCGCCGTAGCCGTCGGTGAAATCCGGGGAGGTCCGTCCCTCTTCCTCTGCCTGGAGCAGCTCTTTGGCCAGGGCGTCCCGCGCCGCACCCGAGACGACGTGCACCGTCCACGGCTGGGTGTTGCTGTTCGAGGGGGCCGTCTGTGCGTCTTCCAGCACGCCGCAGATGTCCGAAGAGGACAGGGCGGTGGGTAGGAACCGCCGGGGGGGAACGCCGGGAGCGTGCGATGTCGGTGAAGGGTGATGCGGTGCCGGGCAAGGCGGTTCCTCTCCATGGCGCGCAATCCCCGCTTCGGCCACCGTGGCGCGGCGCAGTACGGCAGGCCACGCAAGGAGGCAGCCGGCGCAAGGGCCAGGTGCGGACGCACCCTTGCGGGCACCGGCATGCTTGCGGATGCTCGCAGGCAACGGCGTGCCGGGACTGCAGGCCGCAGCGCGGGGGTTGTGCGCTCTTCGTGTTCGTCGTGTGTGTTCGTGGCGGGCCGGCGCTGCCGCCCTCGTGCCGTCGCGTGCACGAGAGCCCTGTCGGGTCACTCAGCGGTGGGCGGCGCGGTTCATCTCGACGATGTCGTCCAGGGTGGCCGTGGCCGGGCGGGCGGCGAGGCGCTCCGGGAGGCTGTCGCGGATGGCGGTGTCCTTGGCGCGGTCGGCCGCGGCCAGGGCCGCCGGCAGCTCGTCGAGGGTCAGCTCGGTGCAGTAGGCGGGGCTGTTCGGCTGCTGGCGCCAGGAGTCGGCCAGGGTGCCGGCGTCGTAGGGGTCGAAGCCGGTGTCGTCCACGAGCTGCATCGCCACCCGCCGCGCCTGCTCGGAGTCGCCGGCGACCGGAATGGCGAGGCGGCCGGGCGTTCCGGCCGGCACGCCCCGGGTCCGCTGGGTTTCGGCCAGGGCGGCGTTCCACGCCTTGACCACGGGGCGCCCCAGCTGCTTCGCGTTCCACACGCTCTCGACCTCGCCGTTGTCCACGGCCTCGATCTGCCCGCTCAGGAACGGATAGTAGTTCGAGGTGTCGATGACGACCGTCTCGGCGGGGACCGAGGCGAACAGGCGGGCCAGCTCCCCCGCCACCCCGAAGGGGATGGCCAGGACGATGACGTCCCGGCCCTGGACGGCGTCGGCGAGGTCCGTCGCGCGGGCCCCGGATTCCAGCACCTCCGCCCGGACGGCCTCGGGGCCGCGGGCGTCGGCCACCTGGACGTCGTGACCGGCCGTGCTGAGCTTGGCAGCGAGGTTCCCGCCGATGGCGCCAGCGCCTATGACAGTAATTTTCATGATTTGTCCAATGAGAGGTTGCACTGCCCCTGAGGGCAGCACAATGTGAAGGCCGGGTGGTGGTAGCACCTGGTGTTGCGGGGATCAGGGCGGGGGCCTGACGTTTACGCCTGGGTCCCCCGCTCGCGGTAGCCGCTCGCGATGAGCGTGCGCAGCCGGTCAAGCGGCTCCCCCTCGGTGCCGGTGCCCTTGATCCAGGCAACGGAACAGGCCGCGAGGAACAGGTCGTGCCCGCGCACCGACGCGCGCACGCGCCCCGCGAGCTGCGCGGCTCGCACGTACTCATCGGTGGCGGAGATGAGGATGTCGCAGGGAATCGTGAGCGGGCTGTCCGGCTCGTGCGCCCTGGCCGCGGCCATGAGTGGTTCCGGAAGGCCGCTGTAGGCGCTGAAGTAGTCCTCCATTGCCCGCAGCCACTGCTCCAGCGCCTCGGCCGGGTCGTCGAGCTGCTCGATGTCCGCCTGACGGGCCACCAGCTCCTCGGAGCGCGTCTGCAGCACGGCCGCCAGCAGTGCCTCCCGGGTGGGGAAGTGCCGGTACAGGGTGCCGGGCCCGACTCCCGCCTCCTTGGCCACCGCCTCGAGGGACGTGCCGACCCCGTGCTGCAGGAAGTGACGCTGCGCGGTCTCCAGGAGGGCCGCGCGGTTGCGCTGGACGTCCGCGCGGGGCTTGCGTCCCCGCTGTTCACCGGCGCTCATGCGCCCTCCTGCCTGTCCTGATCCTGCGGCCGCATCAAAACGGATGCTGCCTCCGTATGTATTCGAGAGTAAAACGGAGGCGGCATCCGGTCAAATCGGCGGCCCCACCACGGACCCCGGACAGCACAGGGGCCCAGGCCCACCTGTCCGGCCGCAGCGCGCAGAGCAAGAGCCGTACGGAGGTGGGTGGCATCACCAGCGCCCTGACCGGGTTCGGGACACAGGTCTCCAACTTGTTCGGCCCCTCCTGCGCCGAGCCCTGACCCATCTCCCGGCCCAGGGCGTCAGGGGGTGAGCTGCTGGTGCCCTATGACGGAGAGCAGTTCGAGCTTGCTGTGGCTCTCCGTACCAGGGCGCGTGGTCAGCACCACCAAGGTCTGGGCGCGGTTCTCGGTGAACAGAACCTGGGCGTCGACGTCGATGCGGCCGAGTTCGGGATGAAGGATGATCTTGCAGTCGTCGTAGCGTTGGGCGACCTCCTGAAGTTCCCACATGCGGACGAACTCGGGGCTGTGTTTCTGGAGTTCGGCGACGATCCGGGCGGCTCGGGGGGTGTCGCTGCCGGCTGTCAGCGCGGCCCGCAAGCGAGCCGCCTGGGCACGGCCGTGGCGTTCGTGGGCCTCCTCGGGAACCATCAGCCGTTCGGCCGGGTCCATGAACCAGCGGTAGTAGCCGCTGCGGGCCAGACCGGTGTGGCGGGTCTGGTCGCCAAGCAGCGCCACGGCCACGGGGTTCATCGCGAGAGTGTCGAACAGATCGGTCTGCACCATGGCCGGGGAGTCGTCCAGACGGTCCAGGACCCGCATCAGCGGCGGGCTGACATGTTCGGAGCGCTGGAAGCGGGCTGGGGCGTTGTGGCCGACGAGGACGAAGATATGGTCGCGCTCGTCCAGAGACAGTCGCAGCGCCCGGGCGAGAGCCGCGGTGATCTGGACGGAAGGCTGCGGAGCACGCTGCTGTTCCAGCCGGGCGTAGTAGTCGGTGGACATGCCGGCGAGCTGCGCGACCTCCTCGCGGCGCAGTCCTTGGGTACGCCTGCGCGGCCCCTCGACCAGTCCAACATCGCGGGGCCGCAGCGTCTCACGCCGGTGGCGCAGGAATTCCGCCAGTTCCTTCTTGTCCATGCCCCCATCCTCGCCGTATCCAGGCCGGCTATCCAGAGACCGCCAGTCCATGGCTGAGCAGTCCTCTGCCACCCGCGCGAAGCCGCCCATGTGTGAGGCCGATGCCGAGGCCGCCCGCGGCAGGAAGACCCGATGGGCCCTTGACCTGCATGACCGCTGGGAAATTCGTTGGCCATCGGCGGCACGCCGCAGGCCACCGGTATGGAAGGCGGCCTGCGGCGACGGTCCCGCATCGACGGCGCCCGACGCTTTGGGAGCGGCCCCGGGCCTTGTCGGCCAGCCTGGCCGAGACGACGATGTGCGCCGTGTCGGCCAGGCGCTCGCCTGCCCGACGGCACTCAGGACGGAGCCGGGGCGCCTCCTGCGCGATGAGCGTGGCGACGCCGTAGACGCTTCCTCACCGTTCCGCGTCTTCGGTGAGGCCCTCCCCCGAGGCGTTCCAGTTCGCGTTCGTCCATGATGTGGCCCAACAGGACCTGCCCGCTGTTGTTCCACGTAGGCCACTACAGGTCGGTCAGCTGCTGGCGATCATGGCGAGGACGTCGTCGTAGGAGCCGGTGGCCACAGCGTCGCGGATGAACCTCGCGCGCTCGACCACAACCTCCTTCGCGTCGGGCTTCTCTCGCAGCAGGTCGAGAGCCTGGGTGAGGAAGTCGTCCAACGGCATGGCGTGGTCGTTGTCCTCCTGGCCCAGCAGGGTCGTGCGCACCCCCGGCGGGACCATCTCGATCACCTGGACGCCGGCGTCGGCACCGGCGAGCTGGATGCGCAGGCTCTCTCGGAGAAGGAGTGCAGCGCGGCCTTGGTCGCGCTGTAGGTCGGCGTGCTCGGGTACGGGACGAACGCCAGCGCGGAGCTGACGTTCATGACGACCGCGTCATCCTTGCCCACGAGCAGGGGCAGGAAGGCGTACGTCATCCGGATCGTGCCGAGCAGGTTGACCGTGACGTGATCCTCAGCGACCTTGAGTTCGGCCGGGTCGAGAAGGTTCTCCCGCAGCATGATGCCGGCGTTGTTGACCAGGACGTTCAGTCCCGGGTGACTCGCCGCCACGGTCTCGCGGGCCCGGGCGATCGAGTCGGGGTCCGCGACATCGAGGACGAGCGCGTCGATGCCCAGGTGCTCGGTGGTGATCCCGTCGAGGAGCTCCTTGCGCCGGCCGGCGACGATCACCTTGTTGCCGGCCTCGTGCAGGCGCAGGGCCAGGCCGAGGCCGATGCCCGAGGTTCCGCCGGTGATCAGGATCGTGTTGCCGGTCATCTTCATGGGGGTCTTGCTCCTTCGGTACGGCGGGCCGGTGAGCGCCCGCAGCCTCGACCGTAGGGGAGCCCGCGCAGGGGCGGCAGAGGAAGGTTTATCCATGGATCGGTGGTCCCTTGCTGAGCCGCAGAAGACGCCACAGCTGGTCAGCGCCTCCAGACCAGGCTCCACGCGCTGCGGGACCTGATGCACCGGGCCGCCCTCAAGGCCGGGCACGATCCCGACCGGATCTCCTTCACCCGCACCCTTCGCGTCGTCCGCC
>NZ_JBEYJU010000139.1:0-16757 GCF_040703965.1 Streptomyces sp. NPDC006655
CCGCCTGCTGGGCAGGGAGCGGAATCCTCATCAGCACACGCCCCGGGCGCACGCCCCGGCCTTGATCGGCTACACCACCAAGCGGGACGCCATCCACACCGACCTCGTGGAGTGCGTGGCGTAGGCGCTTGGTCGCGATCCGGTGCTGGCCGACATGCCGGACCAGGACGTCTTCCGGCCCCTTTGCGTTCGGACCGCGCTTGCCCCGTTGATGCGCCTGGCCCGTGAAGTGTGTGGTACTGAGATGCTCGTCGGCGATCCACTGCCGTGTGTTCGTTCGCTGTCTGCCATTGTCCGGCAGCCCCAGGTGGCGCAGTACCTCCGCGAGGGAGGACGACTCGGCAACGGCTGCTCGCACTTCATCAGGAGTGGGGCGACGAAGCCTGCCACAGGGGCGGAAGTGGGACACGTCGATGCTGAAGTCGGCGAATCGCTTCATGAGGTAACGACGGAGATTGCCGTACGGCTTGGTGCCGAAGAACGCGATGACTTCGTCGATGTCGGAGCACTGCTGAGCGGCTTCCGCCAGTTGCTCCCGGCAGTACTGCACGCCGCTGCTCATGAAGCGCCGCCCGCGAACCGGCCCTTGCCGCGTCCTCGGTAGCTGTCCGTGGTGGAGTGGCAGTTGGGACACAGAAGTCGCAGGTTTTCGATGCGATTGTTGCGCCAGTCGCCGTCGACGTGGTCGACCTCCAGCGGCAGAGGCTCCCCGAGCCACACTGCTTCGATTCCGCAGAGGGTACAGCTTTCTTCGACGCCCACCTCTCTCATCGCACGCTTCAGTCGATAGCTCGGAACTCTCGGAGCATGCGGTGATGCGTCCTTGACGAGGATCTCCCCGGGTGCGCGGCGTCGCCGGTTGTCTTTCATGCGCTCTGTCCGGGCAACTGGATTGAAGTGAGTGGTGTCGATTCCGTACGCCTTGATTCGGCGGCCGATGTTGGCCTGATGGCCGCCTACGTTGTCGAGCCCGAGTCGGCGTACCACGTCATTGACGCTCGTGGATTCCGCGACCACCGGCTCAAGCACCTCCCGCGTCCACTTCACCCCCTCCCTCTCGAAGTGTGACGTGTCCACCCCAAGCTTTTTCATCCGCTCTCTGATGTAGTTGCGCCTCGAACTCCCCGGATCCACCCCCAGCCTCCCCAACGCCTCCGACAGCGTCCGCGCCCCCCGAGCCGCCTCCTCCAGTCGCTCCCTGGTGTACGCACTCGCTCCCATGGAGTCCCCTCCGTCCCGGCCGCGCGTTCGCAGCCCGTACGGAGTAACGAACCGGTTGTCGGACGGGCACGCACGGGCATGGAAAACGGCCCGCGCCGGGAGTGTCCCGGTGCGGGCCGTCTGCGGCGGTGGATCAGGTGGTGCTCAGATGCCCAGGTCCTTGATGATCTTGGCCACGTGGCCGGTGGCGCGGACGTTGTAGAGGGCCTTCTCCACCTTGCCCTGTTCGTCCACGATGATCGTGGAGCGGATGACGCCCAGGTACTTCTTGCCGTAGTTCGTCTTCTCGCCGAAGGCGCCGTACGCGTCCAGGACCTTCTTGTCGGGGTCGGCGAGGAGGGTGACCTTGAGGTTCTCCTTCTCGCGGAACTTGCCGAGCTTCTCCGGTGCGTCGGGGGAGATGCCGAGGACGTCGTAGCCGGCGTCGGCGAGGAGGGAGAGGTTGTCCGTGAAGTCGCAGGCCTGCTTCGTGCAGCCTGGGGTGAGGGCCGCGGGGTAGAAGTAGACGATGACCTTGCGGCCCTTGTGGGCGGAGAGGGACACCTCGTTGCCGTCGGCGTCGGGGAGGGTGAAGTCGGGGGCTACGTCCCCGGGCTGGAGTCGCTCGCTCATCGCTCTAGCGTAACGGGGGGTCCTGACATGGCGGCCGGGGCGAGAACTGACAGACTGTCCAGAACATGCAGTACCGCAGAGTTCGGAGGGCCTACGGTGGCGGAGACGTCGGACACCAGAACCCCGGCGCAGATCGAGGCGGACATCAAGCGCCGCCGCGAGGTGCTGGCCGAGACGCTGGACGAGATCGGGGTGCGGGTGCACCCGAAGACCATCGTCGGCGACGCGAAGGCCAAGGTCGCGGCCAACGTCGATCACACCCTCGGGAGGGCCTATGTGCAGGTCAACCGGGTCGTGAGCGATGTGAAGGCCCAGTTCGTGGACGAGGAGGGCGCGCCGCGCCTCGAGCGGGTCGTGCCCGTCGCCCTCGTCGCCGTGGGCGTCGTCGGGCTGCTGGTCCTCAGCGGCACCCGGCGGCGTAAGAGCTGACCAGAGGCAGGTAGGTTCACAGGCGTGAGCGCCAAGAGAGACGAGCAGAGCAGCCAGCACGACAAGCTGCCCATCCGGATGCTGCACGACCGGGTCCTGGTCAAGCAGGAGACCGGTGAGGGCGAGCGCCGGTCGGGCGGGGGCATCCTGATCCCCGCCACGGCGGCGGTCGGGCGTCGGCTGGCCTGGGCCGAGGTGGTCGCGGTCGGTCAGAACGTGCGGACGGTGGAGCCCGGCGACCGGGTGCTGTACGACCCGGAGGACCGTGCCGAGGTCGAGGTGCGGGGCGTGGCCTACGTGCTGATGCGGGAGCGCGATCTGCACGCCGTGGCCGCCGACCGGTTCGAGGGCTCGGAGGACTCGACCGGCCTGTATCTCTGATTCAGAGCCTCAAGAGGCCTGGTGGCTACGGTCACCAGGCCTCTTTGTCGTTCTTTTGCTACCTTCGAAGGCGCAAGCCCGACGAGACGCGCCGTACCGGGACCGTGAAGGCAAAGACGACGCACCCCACGTGGTCAGCGCTACGTCAGCGCTACGTACAGCGATACGTCTCGGAGGTGCCTGTCATGGCCTGGGTTCTGCTCGTCGTCGCCGGTCTGCTGGAGGTCGGCTGGTCCGTCGGAATGAGGTACACCGACGGTTTCACCCGGCTCGTGCCCAGCCTGATCACCGGCGCCGGGATCGTCGCCAGCATGCTGCTGCTGTCGTACGCCGCCCGGTCCCTGCCCATCGGTACCGCGTACGGCGTATGGGTGGGGATCGGGGCGGCGGGGGCGGCGGTGTTCGGGATGGTGGTGCTCGGGGAGCCGGCCACCGCCGCCCGGATCTTCTTCGTGTGTCTGCTGCTGGTCGCCGTGGTGGGGCTCAAGGCGACCAGCGGTCACTGACCGGTCCGGCGGGCGGCTACCCGAATCCGAGGCCGCCGCCGTTGTCGCCGGCCGTGTTCCCCGTCGACGTCCCCGCGTTCCCGGTTCCGGCCGTGGTGCCCGTACTGGAGCCGTCGGTGGTGGTTCCGGCGGAGGTCCCCGAGTCGGTGCCGGAGGTCGTCGTACCGGTGCTGGTGCCGGAGGTGGTCGTACCGCCGTCGGTCGTGCCGGAGGTGGGGGAGCCGCCCGTCGTGCCGCCGCCGGTGGTGCCGCCGGGGTTCGGGCTGCCGGTGGTGCCGCCGGTGCTCTGGTCGCCCCCGGTGGTGCCGCCGTTGTCCTGGCCGCCGGCGCCCGGGGTGGCCGGCCCGCCGGTGCCCGGGGTGGCCGGCCCGCGGGTGGCGGGTGCCTGGGTCTCGGCGCCCGCCTGGAGGTCGAGGTCGAAGGCGAAGGGCGCGGTGCCCTTGAGGGCGTTCTTGGTGTACTGCGACCAGATCTCGGTGGGGACGCCGCCGCCGTTGATCCGGGCGAGGCCCAGCGCGCCGTAGAGCGGCTTGTGGGCGGCCGTGACCGGGTCCTGGCCCATCACGGAGACGACGGTCGCGAGGTCGGGCGTGTAGCCCGCGAACCAGGCGGCGGTGTCCTCCTCCGCGGTACCGGTCTTGCCGGCGGCGGGACGGCCCGCGGCCTGGGCGGCGGTGGCGGTGCCGTTGTCGACGACGCTCTGCAGGATCGACGTGGTGGTGTCGGCCGCCTGGCGGCTGACCGCCTGGACGGTCTTGGACTTGGGCAGCTGGATGGTCTGAGTGCCGTCCTTGGTGATCTTCGCGACCATCGTGTACGTGCCGTGCTTGCCGTGGTTGGCGAGCGTGGCGTAGGCCTCCGCCATGTCCAGGACGCTGGCGGTGGCGGTGCCGAGCGCGATGGACGGGTACGGCTGGAGGTCCTTGGTGTCGGCGGGGATGCCCAGGTCGACGGCGGTCTGCTTGACCTTGGACGGGCCGACGTCGACGGCCATCTGCGCGTACACCGAGTTCACGGACAGGTCGGTGGCCTTGCGGACGGTGATCTGTCCGTACGACTTCTCGTCCTCGTTCTCCGGTGCGTAGGCGCCGCCGGACCAGCCCTGGACGGTGCGCTTGTTGGTGCCGTCGTAGTAGGTGTTCGGGGTGATGGCCTGCCCGGACTGGGTGGTGGAGCCGTTGTCGACGGCGGAGGCGAACACGAACGGCTTGAAGGTGGAGCCGACCTGGAAGTCGCCGCGGGTCGCGCCGTTGGTGTACTGCTTCACGTAGTCGATGCCGCCGTACATGGCGACGACGTTGCCGGTCTTCGGGTCGACGGAGGCGCCGCCCGCGCGGACGTAGCTGTCGACCTTGTTGTTCTTCTTGTCCAGCTGGGAGATCAGCTTGTCGTTCACCGCCTTCACGAAGGCGTTCTGCTTGTCCTTCTCCAGGGTGGTGGTGATGCGGTAGCCGCCGGCCTCCAGGGAGTCCGAGTCGATGATCTTGTTCTTGATCAGGTAGTCGTTGACGGCGTTGACGACGTAGCCGCGCTGTCCGGACATGCCGGTGGAGACGGTCTGCTCCTTGGGCATCGGGAACTTCATGGCGGCCCGCTTCGTCTCGCTGAGCCAGCCCTTCTTGACCATGCCGTCCAGGACGTAGTTCCAGCGGGCGATGGCCGCGGCCTTGTTCTCGGGGTGGGCGACGACGTCGTACTCGCTGGGCGCGTTGACGAGCGCGGCGAGGTAGGCGGCGCGGGCCGGGTCGAGGTCGGCGGCGTCCTTGCCGTAGTAGGCCTGGGCGGCGGCCTGGATGCCGTAGGCGTTGCGGCCGAAGTAGCTGGTGTTGAGGTAGCCCTCCAGGATCTGGTCCTTGGGCTCGCTGCGGTCCAGCTTGATCGCGACGAACACCTCCTTCACCTTGCGGGTGACGGTCTGTTCCTGCGCGAGGTAGTAGTTCTTCACGTACTGCTGGGTGATCGTCGAGCCGGACTGGGTGCCCTTGCCGGTCGCGGTGTTCCAGGCGGCGCGCAGCATCGCCTTGGGGTCGACGGCGGACTCGGTGTAGAAGTCGCGGTCCTCGGCGGCGAGCACGGCGTGCTGGGCGTCCTTGGAGACCTGGGCGAGGGTGACGTTCTCCCGGTTGACCTCGCCGTCGCGGGCGAGCTGGGAGCCGTCGGCGTACAGGTACACGTTGGACTGCTTGGTGGCGAACGCGTTGGCCGCGGGGATCTTCACCATGGAGTAGCCGAGGAAGAACAGGCCGATCAGCAGGAGCGCCCCGAGCACGAACGTGCCGAGCAGCATCCGCCAGGTGGGGATGATCCGGCGCCATCCGGTGCGCTTGGTCCGCTTCATCTTCTTTCCGCCCCCCTTCGTCTCCGCCTCGGCGGCGGGCGGCTCCGCCGCGGACGCGGCGGGTGCCGCGGGCGGGGTGGGCGCCTGTGCCTTCGGCACCCTGATCGCCGCGAGCTGCCGCGTCTGCGTGTCCTCGGCCGGCGCGCCGCGCTGCGCCGGCGGCTTCCGTACGGCGGTGAGCTGCTGCGTGTGCGCGTCCTGAACGCCCCCCGACACCCCGGCCGCCCCTGCCCCCGGCCGCGCCGCGGCGCCGGGCGCCTGAGGTCCCTTGCCTCCGGCGGCGGCTGCCTGCGTGCCCTGGCCGCCTGCGGCGGCTGCCTGCGTGCCGTTGCCTCCGTCGGCGGCTGCCTGTCGCTTCGGCGCCCCGGGGGCGCCGGGTGCCTGTGCCCGCGGCGGTGCTGCGGCGCCGGGTGCTTGTGTCCCCGGCTGTGCTGCGGCGCCGGGTGCCTGTGGCCCCTTGGCGCCTCCGGCGGCTGCCTGCGCGTCCTGGCCGTCGGCGGCTGCCTGCCGCTTCGGCATCCCGGACGCGCCGGACGTCGGTGCCCCCGGCTGGGTTCGCGCGCCGGACGCCTGTGGCCGCGCCTGGTTTCCCGCGGCGGCTGCCCGTGCCCCGGACTGCCCTCCGGCGGCTGCCTGCGCGTCCTGGCCGTCGGCGGCGCGTACCTGTCGCTTCGGTTCCCCGGGCACGCCGGACGTCGGTGCCCCCGGCTGGTCTCCCGTCGCCCGGTCCGTCGGGGTGGTCGGCTGGGCCTTCGCCTCCTCGACCCCCTTGGCCGGCCCGGCCGGCCCGGTCTGCTTCCCCTCGGCCGCAGCCGGCGGCTCCGTCGGGCCTCCGCCGCCCTCGTTCGGCTGCTGCGGCTGCGGCTCGTCGCTCATGTGCTGCACGGACTCCTGTTTCGCGTCGTACGTTTGTTCCAGTACGACCTCGTACGCTTCTGCGCCCCCAGATGAAGACTCTCGCACCGCGCGTTCCGTTCCCGGATTCCGGCACGCTTCGGTCACGGAAATTGCGTGGCCTGCGGTGTCGTCGGCGCAGTAGGCTCCTGCGCTTCGGTGTCGGGCGGTCCGGGAGGTCGGTTGGCGTGGGCGCGGGACGGTTGTACACGGCCGTCGCGGCGGGGGGTTTCCGAAGGTACGCGACGTACCGGGCGGCCACTGCGGCAGGGGTGTTCACCAACACGGCCTTCGGGATCATTCTCGTCTACACGTACTTGGCGCTGTGGGACGAGAAACCGCACCTCGGAGGCTACGACCAGGCACAGGCCGTCACCTACGTGTGGCTCGGGCAGTGCCTGTACGCGACGCTCGCCATCCAGGGCGGGGGTGTCGAAAAAGACCTGATGGAGCGTATCCGCACGGGCGCGATCGCGATCGACCTGTACCGTCCGGCGGACCTGCAACTGTGGTGGCTGGCGACGGACCTGGGCCGCTCGCTCTTCCAGATGCTGGGCCGGGGCGTGATCCCCTTCCTGGTCGGCGCGGTGTTCTTCCCGACGGCGCTGCCGTCGGACGCCGGCACCTGGGCGGCCTTCCTGGTCGCGCTGCTGCTGGCGATGCTCGTCAGTTTCGGCATCCGCTACCTGGTCGCGCTGAGCGTGTTCTGGCTGCTGGACGGCACGGGCGTCAACCAGGCCATGATGATCACGGGGATCTTCTTCTCGGGGATGACCCTGCCGCTGAACGTGTTCCCGGGCGTGCTCGGCGAGATCGCGCGGGCGCTGCCGTGGGCGGCGCTGATCCAGATGCCGGCCGACGTGCTGATGGGGGAGACCGGCGCGCCGGAGGCGTTCGCCTTCCAGGCGGCGTGGGCGGTGGTGCTGCTGGCGGCGGGCCGGCTGGTGCAGTCGGCGGCGACCCGGCGGGTGGTGGTGCAGGGTGGGTGAGCGTGCCCTGGAGGCGCTGCGGACGTACCGGCTGATCGCCGGGATGTGGGTCCGCTCGACGATGATCTACCGGACCTCCTTCCTCCTCACCGTGGCCGGGAACCTGCTGGTGACCGGCCTGGACTTCGCGACGATCCTGCTGATGTTCAGCCGGGTCGACTCGCTGGGCGGCTGGTCGCTGCCCGAGGTCGCCTTCCTGTACGGCCTGTCGGCGACCGCGTTCGGGGTGGCCGACCTGGTGCTCGGTTCGATGGACGTGCTGGGCTCCCGGATCCGCGACGGCTCCTTCGACACGCTGCTGGTGCGGCCGGCCCCGGTCCTCGCCCAGGTGGGCGCGGACCGCTTCGCGCTGCGCAGGCTGGGCCGGATCACCCAGGGCGCGGTGGTCCTCGGCTGGGCGACGGCGTCGGTGGACGTCCACTGGACGGCGGCGAAGCTGCTCCTGCTGCCGCTGATGCTGGGCAGCGGTGCGGTGATCTTCTGCGCGCTGTTCGTGGCGGGCGCGGCCTTCCAGTTCCTGGCGCAGGACGCGGCCGAGGTGCAGAACGCGTTCACCTACGGCGGTACGACACTGCTCCAGTACCCGCCGACGGTGTTCGGGAAGGACTTCGTGCGCGGGGTGACGTTCATGCTGCCGCTGGCCTTCGTCAACTGGGTGCCGGCGGCGTACGTACTGGGGCGGCCGTACCCGCTGCGGCTGCCGGAGTGGACGGTGTGGTCGCCGCCGCTGGTGGCGGCGGTGTGCTGCGCGCTGGCGGGGCTGGCGTGGCGGTCGGGTCTCAGGTCGTACCGGAGTACGGGGAGTTGACGATGTTCATCGAGGTCGACGGGGTCGAGAAGGTCTTCGAGGTGCGCAAGAAGGCCGGTTTCCTGAAGCGGGAGCGCCGGCAGGTACGGGCGGTGGACTCGCTGTCGTTCACGGTGGCGCGGGGCGAGATGGTGGGGTACATCGGGCCGAACGGTGCCGGGAAGTCGACGACGATCAAGATGCTGACGGGCATCCTGACCCCGAGCGCGGGCCGGCTGCTGGTCGCCGGCATCGATCCGTCCCGCGAGCGCACGAAGCTGGCCCACCGCATCGGCGTCGTCTTCGGGCAGCGCACCACCCTGTGGTGGGACCTCCCGCTCGTCGACTCCTACCGGCTGATGCACCGCATGTACCGCATCCCGGAGGCCCGTTACCGGGAGAACCTGGACCGCCTGGTCGAACTCCTGTCCCTGGAGACCCTGTTGGACGTCCCGGTACGCCAACTGTCCCTCGGCCAGCGGATGCGCGGCGACATCGTGGCCGCACTCCTGCACGATCCGGACGTCCTCTACCTGGACGAGCCGACGATCGGCCTGGACGTCGTCTCCAAGGCCAGGGTCCGCGACTTCCTGCGGGAGCTGAACGCGGAACGCGGCACCACCGTCCTGCTCACCACCCACGACCTCCAGGACATCGAGCAGTTGTGCTCCCGCGTGATGGTCATCGACCACGGGCGGCTGATGTACGACGGCCCGCTCGCCGGGCTGCACGAGGTGGGCGAGAGCGAACGGACCCTGGTGGTCGACCTGGAGCGGGAGCTCCCGCCGATCGAGGTGGGCGGGTCGGCGCGGGTGGTGAAGGTGGAGGGGCCGCGGCAGTGGCTGGCGTTCCCCTCCTCGGAGTCGGCGGCGCCGCTGGTGGCGCGGATCGCGGCGGAGTACCCGCTGGTGGACCTGTCCGTCCGCGAACCCGACATCGAGACGGTGATCGCGACGATCTACGCGGAGCGTACGACCGCGTAGTCCCGGCCGCCGTCAACTCGTACTCTGCTCCTATGACCGACGAAGCCCCGGAGTTGCGCGCCTCCGACGCCGATCGTGAGCGAGTCGCCGAGATCCTCAGGGACGCCCTCGCGGAGGGGCGGCTCGACATGGCGGAGTTCGAGGAGCGGCTGGAGGCGACGTACCAGGCCCGTACGTACGGTGAGCTGGCGCCGCTCACCAGGGATCTGCCGGCGACCGGCGCTCCCGCGGTGTCGCTGGCCAAGCCGCCGGCGGACGAGGGCCGTTGGGCCGGCCGGTTCGTCGGCGGCGAGGGGACCTCCACCTGGGCGGTGGCCGTCATGTCCGGCTTCCAGCGCAAGGGGCGCTGGACGGTGCCGAGGCGCTTCACCTGCCTGGCGTTCATGGGCGGTGGCGAGATCGACCTGCGCGAGGCGAACTTCGCGGACCGCGAGGTGGAGATCAGCTGCTTCGCGGTGATGGGCGGGGTGAGCGTGATCGTGCCGCCGGGCGTCGAGGTGGTGATGCGGGGCATCGGCGTCATGGGCGGCTTCGACCACTACGAGGAGGAGACGCTGCCGGACCCGGGCGCCCCCAGGGTGATCGTGACGGGCCTGGCGTTCTGGGGCGGCGTCGAGGTCCAGCACAAGGCGACGAAGGCGGAACGCCGACGCCTGAAGGAAGAACGCCGCCAGACCCGCCACGAACTCCAAGAGGCCCGCCACGAGTGGCGCGAACAACGCCGAACAGAACGCCACCACCGCAGACACGACAACGACTGACCAACCCAGCCACACGACGACTCCCAACGGACGCCGGGCCACCCGACCTCAGGGACACGGCAACTGCCGACCGACGGCTGGGCCACCCGACCTCAGGGACGCGGCAACTGCCGACCGACGGCTGGGCCACCCGACCTCAGGGGCACGGCGACTCCCGACCGACGGCTGGGCAGGCCGACCTCAGGGGCACGGCGACTCCCGACCGACGGCTGGGCAGGCCGACCTCAGGGGCACGGCGACTCCCGACCGACGGCTGGTCAGCCCACTCAGGGGCACGGCGACTCCCGACCGACGGCTGGTCAGCCGACCTCAGGGGCACGGCGACTCCCGACCGACGGCTGGTCAGCCCACTCAGGGGCGCTGGGGGTACCCCCGGCCGAAGGCTGGGGGAGGAGCTGCGCGACCAGCCCCCACCGGCCCGCAGCCACCCACCGCCCGCCCCACCGGCCCGCAGGTCCCCCCTCGCCCGGCCCGGCACCGCCGAACACCACCGTCGTGGCTGATCACCGTCGCGGCGGATGGACGGTGCGCGTCGGTCGGGAGAGGGCCGGCAACCCTGATGCCCCGTCGGCTCACGGCGTCGGCTCGCGGCGTCGGCTCACGGCGTCGGCTCGCGGCGTCGGCTCGCGGCGTCGCCGAGCCCGGCTCACGGCGTCGCCGGGCCCCGTCGGCTCACGGCCTCGCAGAGCCCTCGCTCACAGCCTCGCAGAGCCCCCGTTGGTGAAGTCCGTCAGGTCGATCTCCTTGGCCATCTTCGCGAAGCCCGCGTCGTTCGGGTGGAGGTGGTCTCCCGAGTCGTAGAAGGGGCGGAGGCGGTCGGGGGCGTACGGGTCGCGCAGTGCCTGGTCGAAGTCGGTGACCGCGTCGTACACCCGGCCCGACCGGATCCGCTCGTTGATCTCCTCGCGGACGCGTTCCCTGGCCGGGGTCCACCCGGCGTGCCCCTGGAACGGCATCAGGGTCGCCCCCACCACCCGGATCCCGTGCCCGTGGGCCGCGCGGACGAGCGCCCGCAGCCCGGCGACGACCGCGTCGGGGTCGGCGAGCGCGGGGTTGCGGAGGATGTCGTTGACGCCGAGGTCGATGACGACGACCTGCACGGCGGGGCGGGACAGGACGTCCCGGCCGAACCGGTCGACCCCGCTCTCGTTGACGGCGGGCCGCCCGCCCCTGTCCGCGAGGACCTGGTTGCCGCTGATCCCCTCGTTGACCACGCCGTACCGCAGGCCCCCCGCACGCAGCCGCCCCGCGAAGACGTCGGTCCAGCGCCGGTTCGCCCCCGTCGTGGACGTGATCCCGTCCGTCAGCGAGTCCCCGAACGCCACCACCGTGCCGGCGGAGTCGTCGCTCAGCACGTCGAGGGCGGTGACGTAACGCCAGTAGGGCGTCTGCCCGGTGTACGCGGCGGCCCCCGCGTCCTCGGTGCGGTCCCCGGCCGCGACGTACGAGATCTGGCGGGCGCGCGGGTGGTAGGTGACCGGACCGGACGCGGTGGGGGAGTACGTGGTGACCAGCACGTCCGCCGCGCGCGGCACCCGCAGCGGCACCGCGTCGCTGACCGCCTGCCCGCCCGCCGGTATGACCACGGAGACGGCACCGCCGAAGGTGAGCCGCCGCATCGTCCCCGGCGCGGCCGCCGCGGTGTCGTGGGCCGCCGCGAGGGCGACGGAGGCGTGGGTGAGGGTGAGCGCGGACTGCCCGTACAGGTTGGACAGGGTGACCCGGGCGCTCGTCCCGGACACGCTCGTGTGGACGACGTTGCGCACGGACCGGCCCGCCAGCCCGTCCGCCTCGGTGCCCGGCTCGCCGCCCACCGGGGCCGCGGCCCAGGAGCCGACCCAGGTCCCGGCCGAGACCGGGGCGGCCGAGGCGCCGCGCGGGCCGCCGCCCGCCACGCCGGTGGCCGCGGACGCCCCCTCGTCGGGGGCGACGACGAGATAGAGGGTGGCGGACAGGGCCACGATCAGTGCCAGTACTGCCCCGAGCAGGGCGAAGCCCTGGTGACGCCGGGTCATGCGGATGCGGTTCTCCTCGACCTGCGGGCGGCCGCTGACGGACAGGGCCTGCCGGAATTCCCCGAACATTACATACGGTGGGAACTCTTGTTCCGTTCCGGGAGTAGGTCAGCAAGGGACAATATGTGCGGGATCACCGTGAGGGTGGACCGGCTGCGAACGGGTGGAGCAGATGGCGGAACCTACGGAGACGACGGACGGCCCGGCCGACGACCGTACGTACGGCCGTACTGACGGCCGTACCGGTGGCCGCGCGGCGGCCGCACCGTCGTACAAGTCGATGAACGCCTTCACGCCGGCCGACGAGGAGCGTCAGCGGGGCGTACGGCGGATGAAGACCACGGCGACCGGCCTGCTGCTGCTCGTCGCCCTGGTGTACGCGCTGGCCAAGTGGGCGTCGGGCGCGGGCGCCGGACCGTGGGCGGACTACGTGGCCGCGGCGGCCGAGGCGGGCATGGTCGGCGCGCTGGCCGACTGGTTCGCGGTGACCGCCATCTTCCGGCATCCGCTCGGCGTGCCCATCCCGCACACCGCGATCATCCCCCACAAGAAGGACCAGCTCGGCGTCTCGCTGGGCGAGTTCGTCGGCGAGAACTTCCTCTCCCAGGACGTCGTACGGCAGCGGCTGCACGCCGTCGGCATCGGCAGCCGGCTCGGCGCGTGGCTGGCCGAACCGAAGAACGCCGACCGGGTGACGGCCGAGCTGGCGACGGCACTGCGCGGCGCCCTGACCGTGATGCGGGACTCCGACGTCCAGGCCGTGGTCGGCGAGGCCATCACCCGCCGGGCCGACGCCCAGGAGATCGCCCCGGGCATCGGCAAGATGCTGGAGCGGATCGTCGCGGACCAGGGCCACAAACGGGTCGTGGACCTGGTCGTCAGCCGCGCCCACGACTGGCTGGTGCTGCACGGCGACTCGGTGATGGACGCCGTGCAGGGCGGCGCGCCCGGCTGGACGCCCCGGTTCGTGGACCGGCGGGTCGGCGAGCGCGTCTACAAGGAACTGCTGCGCTTCTGCGCCGAGATGCGGGACATGCCCACCCACCCGGCGCGCGGCGCCCTCGACCGCTTCCTCACGGACTTCGCGAACGACCTCCAGTCCGACACCGACACCCGTGCCCGGATCGAACGCCTCAAGGGCGACGTGCTGGGCCGCGGCGAGGTGCAGGACCTGATCGCGTCCGCCTGGACGGCCGTACGATCCATGATCGTCTCGGCGGCCGAGGACGAACGCAGCGAGCTGCGGCTGCGGGTGCGCGCCTCCCTGATCTCGCTGGGCGCCCGGATGGCCACCGAGCCCAAGGTCCAGGGGAAGGTCGACAGCTGGGTCGAGGGAGCGGCCGTGCACGTGGTGACCACCTACCGCAAGGAGATCACCTCCCTGATCACCGACACGGTGGCGGGCTGGGACGCGGAGCACACCACCCGGAAGATCGAGGCGCACATCGGGCGCGACCTCCAGTTCATCCGGATCAACGGCACGGTCGTCGGCTCGCTGGCGGGCGTGCTGATCTTCACGGTGTCGCGGGCGCTCGGGGCGTAGGGAGCGTTCCGCGGGGCACTCGATCGGGCGGCTTTCGGTAGTGCAGTTCCGGTCGAGGAGGCGCGTGTGGGTACGGCTACGGACATGGGCGTGGACGAACACGGCAGACGTACGATCACCTCCCGTATCCCGGCCCGTCTGGACCGGCTGCCGTGGTCCCGCTGGCACTGGACGATCGTCCTCGGCCTCGGCACGGTCTGGATCCTGGACGGCCTGGAGGTCACGGTCGTCGGCAACATCGCCAGCCGGCTGTCCGAACCGGGCAGCGGCCTCGCGATCTCCTCCGGCCAGGTCACCGGCACGGCCGCGGCCCTGTACGTGGCGGGTGCCTGCGTCGGCGCCCTGTTCTGGGGCCGTATGACCGACCGCTTCGGCCGCAAGAAACTCTTCATGATCACCCTGGCGGTCTACCTGGCCGCCACCGCGCTGACCGCGCTCTCCTTCGCCCCGTGGTGGTTCTTCCTCTTCCGGTTCCTGACCGGGTTCGGCATCGGCGGCGAGTACGCGGCGATCAACTCCGCGATCGACGAACTGATCCCCGCGTACTACCGCGGCCGCGTGGACCTCGTCATCAACGGCAGCTTCTGGATCGGCGCGGTCGGCGGCTCGCTGCTCTCGATCGTCGCGCTGAACACGGACTTCCTGGCGAAGGACGTGGGCTGGCGGCTGACGTTCGCCCTCGGGGTCGTCCTCGGCCTCGTCATCCTCCTCGTGCGGCGCAGCGTCCCGGAGAGTCCGCGCTGGCTGCTGATCCACGGCAGGGAGCGGGAGGCCGAGGAGATCGTCTCGTCCATCGAGAGCCGGGTGGAGGCGGAGAAGGGCGAGCCGCTGCCCGAGCCGGAGGGCGAGCTGGTGATCCACCAGCGCGGCAGCGTCGGGTTCGGCGAGATCGCCCGTACGGTCTTCCGCGACTACCGGCGGCGGGCCGCCCTCGGTTTCTCCCTCTTCATAGGGCAGGCGTTCCTCTACAACGCGATCACCTTCGGGTTCGGCGCGATCCTCACGACGTTCTTCGACGTGCCGACCGGCGACACGGGGTACTACTTCGTCGTCATCGCGGTGGGCAACTTTTTGGGCCCGCTGCTGCTGGGCAAGCTGTTCGACACGCTCGGCCGGCGGGTGATGATCTCCGGGACGTACCTGCTCTCCGGGCTCCTGCTGTTCGGCACGGCCTGGCTGTTCGACCGCGGCTCCCTGACCGCGACCACCCTCACGGCCTGCTGGTGCGTGGTGCTGTTCTTCGCGTCGGCGGGGGCGTCCAGCGCGTACCTGACGGTGTCCGAGATCTTCCCGATGGAGACCCGCGCGATGTCCATCGCGTTCTTCTACGCGCTGGGCACGGCGGCCGGCGGCATCAGCGGGCCGCTGCTGTTCGCCGACCTGACGGGCACGGGCAAGGTCTCCGACACGGTCCTCGCCTTCCAGATCGGCGCGGGCCTGATGTGCGCGGCGGGACTGGTGGCGGCACTGCTGGCGGTGAACGCGGAGCGCAGGTCCCTGGAGGACGTGGCCACACCCCTGTCGGCCGCGGGGGACGAGACGGCGAAGGCGCAGGCGTAGGGGCGCTGGGGGCGCCCTCGGCCGGAGGGGGAGCAGTCCGCCGTCCGGGCTCGGTATCGCCCCGGCGGCCGGGCCCCGTCGCTCTCAGGCGCCCGTGGTGGAGCCCGGCCGGACGATCATCAGCACCGTCACCGCGGCCCAGAGGAGGTTGAACAGCCCGGTGAACATGGCGAGTCGCACGGTCGCCTGCCGGGTCCCGCCCGCTGCCCCGGCCCCCTCCGCGGACCCGCCCTCGACCAGCGCGGTCTGCCGGGGCAGCACCAGCGCGACGAGGACGAGCGCCGCGAGTGCCGTGAGCGCGATCGACGCGATCAGCCAGGCGCTGCCCAGCACGTGCATGTTGCTCGCCGTGGCGAACCCGAACACGGGGACGACGACGCCGACGAGCGCGTACACCCGGCAGATCCGGTGCAGCAGGAGCAGGGTGCCGGCGGCCCGGACGTCGTCCGGCGCCTCGAGGACGCGCCGGGCGGCCGGCGGGAACATGCTGGCGGCCACGGTGACGGGACCGATGGCGACGATCGCCGCGAGGACGTGGACGGCGAGGAGGAACTTGGTCACGGCGTCGACCGTAGGCGCCCGGAAGATCGCGCAGAAGCGGCGATACTGCCACTGTTCAACGGATTCTCGCCAGGAGGTGGGCGCCGGTTGCGGGAGAGCGGCCCCTCCCGCGTCCGCAATCCGGCGAACGGCTACGTTCCTGCCATGCACACCGTCGCCGTGCTGGTCCTGGACCAGGTCATCCCCTCCGACTTCACCGTGCCGATCGACACCTTCGGCTGGGCCCGATTGCCCGACGGCCGGGACGCCTACCGGGTGCGGGTGTGCGGTCCCGCGGCCGAGGTGACCGCGGCGGGCGGCGCGTTCACGGTGCGCGCGCCGTACGGGCTGGACGCGCTGGCCGAGGCGGACACCGTCGTCGTGCCGGGCCTCGCCGACCCCGCCGCCGTACCGCCGGCCGAGGTCGTCGGGGCCCTGCGCGCGGCGGCGGCGAACGGCACCCGGATCGCGTCCGTCTGCGTCGGGGCGTTCGTCCTCGCCGCCACCGGACTGCTGGACGGGCTGCGCGCGACCACGCACTGGGCGGCGGCCGACGCGCTGGCCGCGAGGTACCCGGCGATCGAGGTCGACCCGAACGTCCTGTACGTCGACAACGGCCAGTTCCTGACCTCGGCGGGCGCTGCGGCGGCCCTGGACATGTGCCTGCACCTGGTCCGCAGGGACTACGGCTCGGCGGTCGCGGCGCACGCCGCCCGGATGTCGGTGATGCCGCTGGAACGGGAGGGCGGCCAGGCCCAGTTCATCGTCCACGACCAGCCGCCGGCCCCGGCCGGGGCCACCCTGGAGCCACTGCTGAACTGGCTGGCGGACCACTGCGACCGGGACCTGACCCTGGAGGAGGTGGCGGCACGGGCCGGGATGAGCACCCGGACTCTCAACCGCCGCTTCCGCGAACAGACCGGCACGACCCCGTTGCAGTGGCTGCACCGGGCCAGGGTGCGCCGGGCGCAGCACCTCCTGGAGACCACCGGCCACCCCGTCGAACGCATCGCGGCCCAGTCCGGCTTCGGCTCCCCGACGGCCTTCCGGGAACGCTTCCGCAGAGTCGTCGGAACCAGCCCCCAGGCCTACCGCCGGGCGTTCCGACGCCCCTGAAAGGGGCGCTGGGGGCACCCCCGGCCGAAGGCTGGGGGAGGAACTGCGCGACCGGCCACGACGGACCCGCACCCGCGCACGA
>NZ_JBEYJU010000140.1:0-16626 GCF_040703965.1 Streptomyces sp. NPDC006655
CCGAGCACCACAGCCCACCACGGCCAGACACCCCGACAGTCCGGCTGGCCGGGCCCACCAGAGCCACCTCCACCAGCCGGAAAACAACCTAAATCCCCGGTATTGGGTCTAGGGATCGTCTCGGAATGTAGTGATCGACGCCGGATTTCTTTATGGCCGTGTGGTGCGGAGAGTCAGGTTTGTGCTGGTCAGGGTCGCATCTGGCAGATCGCGCCTGTGGTCGACTACTGAAGAGAAGGCAAGGTCACAGGCCAGGGGAGTGGACCGTCTACGCGCTGGACTGGCAGGTCTGCAGGCGCTTCCCTGCCTGCCGAACTCGCTGCGCCTGCTGCCCCTGAGGGCGCCGTCAAGTCTCGTCTGTCGGAGTTCGCTGCGTCCAACTCACTGTACGAACTGCATCAGCAGCGGCGGGGTTCGGTGATCCGGTGCTGCAGGAGGCGGTTCAGGTCCGAGTACGCCCGCGTAGCCTGGTGAGGGACCGAAACCGGAGGCCGCAATGCCCGCTGAACCCCTCGGCCACGCTTCGAGGCCGACCGTCCGGCCCCGTACGGTCGGCACGATCCGTCGCGCACTCTCGCCTGAGCTGCGCGATCGCTTCCAAGCAGAGTTGGACGACGCGGACCTTGCGGATCTGTTCGGGCTGGTCGCGCAGTGGGCGGCGGTCGCGCAGACGACCGCCGATGCAGACGCGGATGCGGCGGCCGGCGCCGTCCGGTCCGGGACCGCGGCCACGTACGAGATCGGTGACATTTTCCCCGCGCTGGCCGGGACGCTGTGAGCGAGAGCCGATACCGGGTGGTCTTCACGGACGGCGCCCGGGAGGCCCCGCGCGGGCGTCCCGCGCCGTGGATCCGCTGGCACGGAGCGCTGCGCGCCGAACTCCCCGTCGGCGTCACCGGCCTGCACCTGCCGACCCGGTCCAGCCGCGCTCCCGTCCGGTAGTCTCCGGCCCCACCCACCGCCACGGCATCGATCCCCTGGGCGAGGCCGTCACTCCCGAAGGCTGGCCGGATGCCCTGCACCGGGAACAGCGGCGGGTGGCCGGGAAGAAACGTGGCAGCTGACTTCCCCACGGATCTGGACCACATCCAGATCTGAGGGAGGTCGCCGCCTCACTCTGCCGGCGCGCGGCCGCGTCCAAGGTAGCAGGATCAAGGGGTGTCCCTGATGAGCAAGCTGCAGATCAAGCCCGGTCACAGCGTCGTCGTGCTTGGCAGGCCTGACGACGTCTTCCTGGGGTTCGAGGCCGCGGGTGAGGCGGCCTCGGCTGATGCGGTGCTTGCCTTTGTGATCACCTCCGGTGACCTCCTCGGAGAGGATGCGCAGGCAGCGCTCGCCGCCGCGCGGCGCGATGTGCTCGCCTGGGTGGCCTACCCCAAGGGCGGGAAGCTCGGCACGGATCTCAACCGCGACAGCCTGGCCGCCGCGCTCAGCGAGCACGGCGTGCGGCCTGTGCGGCAGATCGCCATCGACGACACCTGGTCGGCGCTCCGGTTCCGGCCCAGCGGCTGATCTTCGGCAGCACTTCACCAGACGACGACTGCGGCGTCGTCGTAAGGAACCGCCCTGTTGCCGAGCGAGTGCTGATCCCGCCCGGTTTGCGGGAAGCCCTTGGCCGGCCCGCTGCCGGCAGTGCCCGCGAGGGCGTGCCGACCGCCTGCGGCTGTCACTCGCTCTTCGAGGCATCGGTCAGGCGGCGGTGCAGCAACTGATCGAGAGATCGAGGCGCGTGCCGTGCGTCTCTACCGGTTCCTGCTCCGTATCTGGTCGGCGCCGCGAGTTGGAAGAGGAACCGGATGCCGGGATCGGCGAGCTGCGCGTCAACGGGGGAGTGCGCGCGGTGATTGCTGCTGAACGGCTCCGGCCCCTCCGCAGGATGGCGGAGGGGCCGGATGGTCGTAGCGGGGGCGGGATTTGAACCTGCGACCTCTGGGTTATGAGCCCAGCGAGCTACCGAGCTGCTCCACCCCGCGTCGGTGTCTTTACCGTACGGCATTCGCGCGGCGCCGGCAGGGATTTATGCCGTCGGGCCGTCCCTCGGGTCGGCCACGGGGTGGTACCGAGGTCACGCCGTCCTGCAGGCCGACTACTGCGGAGAGTTGAAACAGCACGCTTCATGGTGAGAGATCCACGGAGGTCGGTGGCTTGGGCTGCTGTACGCGGCCATGCGCGCCGGTCTCGCCTCTGTCTGCCGTCACAGCTCCCAAGCCACCTGCGTCCGGGCCCGAGCGCACCCTCGGCACGGCCGGACGCCGCGTGCGACGAGATGTCCGCTTCCTGGTCCCTGCCGTGCGTAGGCACAAGCCTTCATCACCCGTTCGGGTGAAGCGCGGGCGCCTGTGCATCACAGACAGTCATGCCGTCCTTCCACCCTTGAGACAGGTTCTGCCTACACCCGGATGAGGCCGAGAGGAGCAAGGATTTGGCCCAGCCGCCCCGGCTCCGTACCGCGCTTCGCCCCTACCAGCAGCAGGCCGTCGACAACTGCGTCACCGAGTTCGTCCTCGGCGCACCGCGCTGCCGCATCGACTCCCCCTCTGGCAGCGGCAAGACCTTCATCGCCCTGCACATCGTCAACCGCATGGCGCCCGCGGGTACGTCCGTAGTCTTCGTGCCCACCCTGGACCTGCTCGAGCAGACCGCAGAGGAATGGCACAAAGAAGGCCGCCCCGGCCGCTACCTGGCCCTGAGCGGCGAGCGGTACCTGCCCAAGACCCCGGCCCTGCGCAGCATCCTGACAGCCGTCATCGATGCCGCCGCACTGGCAGCCGAGATCTCTAAGGCTGACGGCCCAGTCAGCGTCTTCGCGACCTACCACTCACTGGGAAAGGTCGCCGACGCCCACCGGCTGTTCCACATGCCGCCCTGGGACGTACTCGTCTGCGACGAGGCCCACCGTACGGCAGGCAACCTGCACAAGCCCTGGGCCCAACTGCTGCACGCCCACCGGATCTTCGCCCACCACCGGCTCTTCACCACCGCAACCCCTCGCAACTTCCAGCCCCACCCGGGTCAGGACCTCCCCTTCGACATCGAGGTCGCCTCGATGGACGACCTCAACCTCTACGGGCGGGTCGTCTTCCACCTCCCCCTGGCCGATGCCATCGACCAGGGGCTGCTCCCCGACTACCGCATCGTCGCCGTCGACGTAGACGACGGCGACCTGCGCAGCATCCTCAACCGCACCCCAATGCTCGCCGCCAACTCCGAAGGCCTGCACATGGCGGCCGCCCAAGTCGCCCTGCGGCGTGCCATGCACGAGCACGACCTACGGCGCGTCCTGGTCTTCTACTCCCGCATCAAGGTCGCCGAGATCTTCGCCGAAAGCCTCCCGGAAACGGCCGCCCTGATGCCCAAAGGGATGCAGGGCCCGCTCCAAGTCGGCACCGTCAACTGCAACCAGAGCCGCAACGAACGGCTCACCCAGGTCCGCGCCTTCAAAGAAGCGTCCCTGACCTCCCGCGGCAAGGCGCCGCTGCGGGCCGTCCCGACCAACTGCATGATCTTCGCCGAAGGCGTCGATGTCCCGGCCATCGACGCCGTGCTGTTCACCAGCCCCAAGACCAGCACCTACCAGATCGTCCAGGCCGTCGGCCGCGCCCGCTGCCCGGCCAGAGCAAGGTCGCCCACATCATCGTCCCCATCTACAAGGCCCCCGGCCAAAACCTCGCCGATGCCGCCAAAGACACCCGCTTCCACATCCTCTACCAGGTCCTGTCCGCCCTCTCGCGCTACGACGAACACGTCTTCCACCTGAACTACTCCACCAGCAGCCCTCGGTATCCCGCCGCCGGCCCCGCACGCGCCGACGAATTCATGCCTCTGCTCCGGCTCTATGCCGAAGACCCTCACAAGAGCATCTGGGAACTCGGCCTCCAAAGCGCCCGGCGCTACCTCGAACAGCACCGCAACCTCAACGTGCCCAGCACCTACTGCGGCCCCGACCGCTTCTACCTCGGCTGGTGGCTGGGCAACCAACGCTCGCTGCACATGGTCCACAGCCTCAAACCCGAACGCGTCGAAGCCCTCGACGCCCTGGGCATGATCTGGGAACACCCCCGCAGCAGCATCGAGCACTACCTGAACATCGCCCGCGCCTACCACGCCCAGCACGGCCACCTCACGCCCGTCCGCAAGGAACGCTTCGGCGGCATCGGCATCGGCCGCTGGATGAGCGCCTGCCGCACCAAAGCCCGCCGAGGGCAGCTGCCCGACTGCTACCAGCGTGCCCTCACCGACATCAGCCCCTGGTGGAACGCCTGTTGGGACCATAACGGGCACTGGCGACGCACCTACGCACGCGCCCTCGCGGCCGCCCGCCGCGGCGAACTCGCCTTCCCCGACCTCACCCCCGACCAGGACGACTCACCACTGGAGGCCTGGCTCGACGAGCAACTGCAGGCCCTGCCCCGCCTCAGCCCTGACCAGCACAACCTTCTCGGCGCGCTGCCACTGCACCACCCCCTCGCCCTGCTGCTGCGCCGGCCACGCAGTCAGAACGAACGCGCCTTCGCCCGGGGCCTGTGCCACGCCCACGTTTTCTGGCGAGCCCATCAGCACCTCAACGTCCCCTACAACCATGTCGTCCGGGACTGCGGCAGGTCCTACCGCCTGGGGAAGTGGGTCTCCGACAAACGGCTGAGGCCTCACCACCTGAGCCGTGAACAGCTCGACGCACTCCAGGTGCTGGACATGCGTTGGCCACACACGATGGCATGAACCAACTCTGCGACGTGATCACCGCGTACCTGCTCGTGCTCCACTTGCGGAGCCCATCCGTGCCGACCACGCGCCCGCGCGGGCGCCTGCCGTGACACCCTGGCGTCCGGCCGCGGCACGTCCTCGGTATCACCGTCACACCGACAACCGTTCCCGGCTTCACGGCGACCACCCGGGCCGCCCCTGCCACGCTGCTGATGGTCCTGCCCTCACCGCTGGACACGACACGACGCCGACCGGCCAGACGACAGCACTGCCCATGTCCCGTACCTGGGGACGGCGTTCCACTCAGGGCCCGGGGTGCACGATCCCACTGCGCCGCCGTCCCCACCACCTGGCTTGTCAGGAAAACGGTGCCGGGACGGTGAGGCAGTTGAGAAGTTCCACTGCTGCGGCGGTCGCATCCTGCTGGAGGGCCAGGTCGCCCACAAGGGTGCCGGAGTCACAGTCGTCGTCACCCAGCATCGTCACGACATGGACCCATTCGCCACCACCGGTGGCGTACTCGCGCCAGATCCTGCCGATCGTCGGACTGTCGTGGACCACTCTGTTGCGCCTCTTGGTGGCGGCTTCGATGAGGTCAAGCGCCGGTGGCCACTCGGTGTCGCAGAAGCCGTCGATCTTCTGCCGTATGTTTTGCACCAGCCACCTCGCTGGCTGGTCGATGCGGGCAGCCGGGTCGAGGCGAGAGAGGATCATGCCGAGTACTGCCTCGGTCTCCGCGGCCTGCACCACCACCAGACCCCGGAGCCGGTTCAGTTCCGTGGCCTCGCTTCCGTCCCAGTACGCCGTGTCCGGGCGGTGGTGGGGGTACTGGTCGGCCTGGATGGTGCTCCACGCGATGGCACGTACTCCGTAACGGGGTGACTCGGTCGTCATTCGACGAAGTATCAGTGCTCTCCACGGGAGGAGCCAAGCGGTTTCTCTCGCACGCCAACTGGGCTCATACTGGCGCGAGTTCGGGGGAACGCGCGAGAGGTCTGGAGTTGCGTGACGGCGGCCGCGCAGCTCATCGTCGGCAGGTTGCTGCGCCGCTGGCTGACGTCATGCGGTCGTCCTGCCGGACCGCTTTAGACAGCGCTCCGGGACCGGGGGCGAGCACACGGTGTGGGAATGCGGCGTGTGAGAGAAGGGACTGCTTTTACGTGAGTACGCTGATCGGGCGAGGCGCAAAGACGCTGAGTCCACGCCGGCCAGCACCTCGCCCTGCAGGCCGGCGCGGGTACCGGCAAGACCACCACTCTGACCCTGCTCGCCCGCACCACCAAAGGCCGCGGCCGCTACCTCGCCTACAACCGGGCCATCGCCCAGGACGCACGCACCCGCTTCCCCGACACCGTGCAGTGCAAGACCGCCCACGCCCTGGCCTACGCCGCCGTCGGCCACCGCTGCACCCGCCGCCTGAACGCCCCCCGCCGCCCGGCCTGGCAGACCGGACAGGCCCTCGGCATCACCAAGCCGATCCGCATCGGCGACCGCGAGGTGACACAACGAGCCCTCTCCAACGCCACCCTGCGCACCGTCGCCCGCTTCTGCCACACCGCCGACGAGGCCATCACCCCCCATGACGCCCCGACTTCGCGGCCTGGACGACACCGACCTCCATGCCCAGCTCGCCGCCCACATCGTGCCGTTCGCCCGCAAGGCGTGGGCTGACCTGCAGCATCCCGACGACGGCGCCGTCCGTTTCGACCACGATCACTACCTGAAGATCTGGGCCCTGACCCGGCCGCGCATCGACGCCGACTTCCTGCTGCTGGACGAGGCACAGGACACCAACCCCGTCGTCGAACAGATCTTCCTCGCCCAGCGCGACCACGCCCAGCTGGTCATGGTCGGCGACTCCGCCCAGGCCATCTACCAATGGCGCGGCGCCAAGGACGTCATGACCGGCTTCGACGGCACCCAGCTGGCCTTGTCCCAGTCCTTCCGTTTCGGCCCCGACCTCGCCGCCGAAGCCAACCGCTGGCTGCACCTGGCCGACGCGCCGATCCGCCTCACCGGCACCCCCGCCGTGCCCACCGAACTCGGCCTCGTCACACAGCCGGACGCCGTCCTGTGCCGCACCAACGTCGGCGCCATGGCCCAGGTCATGGCCCACATGGCCGCGGGACGCCACGTCGCCCTGGTTGGGGGAGGAGGCAGCCTGCACGCCCTGGCCCCGGCCGCCCGCGACCTCAAAGAAGGCCGCCGCACCCACCATCCCGAACTGCTCCTCTTTCCCTGCTGGGGCGACCTGCAGGACTACGCCGCCCACGATCCCGCGGGCCGGGACCGGCAGCCCCTGGTCAACCTTGTCGACACCCACGGCACTGGCGCCATCCTCGCCGCCATCGCCCAGCTCGCCCCCGAACCGCACGCGCACGTCACCGTCTCCACTGCCCACAAGGCCAAGGGACGCGAATGGCCCAGCGTCCTCATCGCCGAGGACTTCGCCCGTTCCCTCAACGACACCACCGGCCAGACGGAAAGCACGCCGGCACCCGTCCCCGAGCCCGTCGACGATGCAGAGGCCCGGCTCGCCTACGTCGCCGTCACCCGCACTCGCCGGCGCCTCGACCTGGGAGGCCTCTCCTGGATCTACGACCACCCGGACGGCAGACCGTCGAGCCAGGCCCGTCCTGATGATGACCAGGCGGGGTCACAGTGAGGTGATCTGCCGCCAGGAACCTGCCCGTAAGCTGCTGAAGTGCGAAGAGATACTCTCCGCCCGCTGGGCCGCTGTCGGAGGCTTCTCCTGAGTGCGGTGACGGTTGTTCCCGAGGTTCGCTGCCCCCGCGCGGTGTGGCCTGCGCTCTGGCCTCGGTTTGAGCGCTACGGAGCGACCACGACCTCCGTAAATGCGGAGCGCAGCGCAGGGGGAGGCGTCTGGTCGGTGACGAGGACATCGACGATCGACAGGTCACCGAGGGCCATCGCCTTCTTGCGGTCGAACTTGGTGTGGTCGGCGGCGACTACGACCCGATCCGCGAGGTCGAGGAGTGTGCGGCGTACCTCGACTTCGGCGGGGTCGAAGTAGGTGACCCCGCGGTCGACGGACAGTCCTCCGCAACCGAGGATCATCAGGTCCAGATGGATCTGCGGCCTTTCCTGTGCTGCCGTGGAGGCGACCAGGCTCAGTTCGGGTGTCATGAGCCCGCCCAGGACGAGGACCCGGCTCCTCGTGTCGCGCAGTTCAAACGCTGCGTGGAGCGAGTTGGTGATCACGGTCAGATCGTCCCGGACGGCGAGTTCCGCGGCGACAGCGGTACAGGTGGTGCCGGTGTCGACGCCCACCGAGGCACCCGGCTTGACCAGGTCCGCCACGGCCCGCGCGATTCTCGACTTCTCGGACGTCATCGTCGAGGACCGGGACCCGTAGGCGGGTGCCCGGCGTGGCACCGCGCCGCCATGGACCCGGTCCAGCAGCCCTGCCTGATCGAGCTCGGCCAGGTCGCGGCGGATCGTCATGCCGGACACTCCGAAGCGCTCCGCGAGCGTGTTGACGTCGACCTGCCGGAATTCCTGCAAGGCACTGAGGATGGCTCGCTGTCGGGAGTTGCGCACGGGTTCCATCTCGTCTTGAGCCACGCTCATCACGCTATCCGGCCTCCTGCTCTGGGCTTCCACCCGGGGTGACCCATTGCCGCCATCCCGTCCAAGCGGTGTTCATGTGAACATTACAGCCGACTTGCTCGACCTGTTGTGACGCCTGCTCGCGCGGTGGGTTCGGCTCGATACAGACGATACAGTGGCGAGAACCCATTGACCCGCCCGCCTCCTGCGGCTACGTTCCGAGTCACCAAATGTTCATTCGAACATCGCCGTTCGGAGGTCCCCATGGCTGTGCCCATAAAAGCCGGCATCGAGAAGGTGCCTGGCGGGCTGATGCTCGTCCCGATGCTCGTCGGAGCCGTGGTGCACACGGCGGCGCCGGGCTCCGGAGAGTTCTTCGGTTCCTTCACCGGAGCCCTGTACACGGGCCTGCCCGCGATCCTGGCCGTCTTCTACGTGTGTCTGGGCTCGACCCTGGACGTGAAGGCGACGCCCTACATCGCCAGGAAGGGCGGTGTGCTGCTGGGGACCAAGATTCTGTTCGCGTTGGTCGTCGGAATCGTCCTGGGAGGGTTCCTCGGCGAATCGCCGGTCAGTGGCGGAGTCTTCGCGGGGTTGTCGACGCTGGCGGTCGTGGCGGCGCTGAACGACACCAACGGCGGCCTCTACATGTCGCTGATGGCCCAGTTCGGACGCAAGCGCGACGTGGGCGCCTACAGCGTCATGAGCCTGGAGTCCGGACCTTTCCTCACCATGGTCACGCTCGGCGTCGCCGGTCTGTCGGCCTTCCCCTGGCAGACCCTGGTGGGAGCGATTCTGCCGTTGGTGCTCGGGATGCTCCTGGGCAATCTCGATCCCGAGATGCGGCGTTTCCTGGCTCCCGCCGTGCCGGCCCTCGTGCCGTTCCTCGGACTGTCGCTGGGACTCACGCTCAATCTGACCGCTGTCTGGGAGGCCGGCCTGCTGGGGGCCGGGCTGGGACTGTTCGTGGTGCTGGTCGGCGGGGCGGTGCTGCTGCTGGCCGACAAGGCGAGCGGTGGTGACGGCATCGCGGGCCTGGCAGCGGCGACCACCGCCGGCAACGCGGCCGTGGTCCCCTCGATCGTGGCGGCCGCCAATCCCGTTTACGCGCCGGCCGCCCAGTACGCGACCGTGCTCGTCGCTTCGTCGGTGGTGGTGACGTCGATCCTGTGTCCGCTGATCACCGTCTTCTGGGCACGCCGGATCGTGAAGCAGCCCTCGGCCGCGGACGGACTCGGCGATGCGACAGCCGACGGCGACAGGTCGTCCTCCGCCCTGCACCACGTGCCTGGCGGGAGCAGAGAAGCTGCCGCACAGCACGACGGCACCTGAGACGAACGACCCCCACACCACGGTCGTCGAGAAACGGAGAACACATGCGTGACCAGCGGGTCGTGCGCTGCACCTACTACCTGGAATCGGAGAGCGATCCGGAACAGGCCGCCGCGGCGATGGCCGGGGAGCAGTCCAGCGGCACCTTCGTCGCTGTGCCCGGCGAGTCCCCCCGCATCCGAGAACGGCATGCAGCGCAGGTCGTCAGCTTGCGGGACCTGGGCACGCGCGTCCCGTCGCTGCCGTCGCGGTCCCGCCCCGAGACGGTGCGGGCCGCTGTTGTGGTGGTCGAGTTCCCGATGGAGAACATCGGGACCGACCTGGCGACCCTGCAGACCACGATCGCAGGCAACCTCTTCGAGCTGGGTGAGCTGTTCGCCTGCCGCCTGCAGGACATCGAGCTGCCGGAGGAGTTCGTTGCCGCTCACCCGGGCCCCGCGTTCGGCATCCCCGGCACCCGCAGGCTGATGGGAGACGCCGAGGGCGTCATGATCGGCACCATCATCAAACCGAACGTCGGTCTGGACGAGAGCGAGTTCCGTCTGGCCGTACGGGAGCTGGCCAGGGCGTCGGTCGACCTGATCAAGGACGACGAGCTGATGACCGATCCGGCGTACCTTCCGCTGGAGCGCCGGGTCGCCGTGGCCACCGAAGAGATCCGGGAGGCCGAGCAGATCACCGGCCACCCGGTCATGTACGCCTTCAACATCACGGGGGACCTCGCCGGGCTCCGCCGGCGACACGACATGGTGGTCGGGGCGGGCGGCCGGTGCGTGATGCTCAACGTTCCCGTCATGGGACTGGCCGCACTGGCCTGGCTGCGGGAGTTCTCCGAAGTCCCCGTGCACGGACACCGCGCCGGTCTGGCCGGATCGATGCGCTCGCCGGCGCTGGGGATGTCGTACCGGGTGTGGCAGCAGCTGGCCCGCCTGGCGGGAGCAGACCATCTGCATGTCAGCGGTCTCGGCAGCAAGTTCTACGAGAGGGACGAGGAGGTCGCGGCCCACGTCCGTAGCCTGCTCGAACCCCTGGGCAAGACGCTGAGTCCGGTGCCGACCCTGTCGTCCGGCCAGAACGTCACCACCCCGGCGCCGACCTTCACCGCGGTCGGCTCGACCGACCTTCTGATGCTCGCGGGCGGCGGCGTGGCCGCGCATCCCGACGGACCGGCGGCCGGCGTGCGCAGTCTCCGGGCCGCCTGGGCGGCTGCCGTCGACGGTGTTCCCCTGGAGGTGGCGGCACACGCGGCGGCCGAGGCGGGCGACCCGGCGCTGCTGCACGCCGGGCGCACGTTCGGAGGTGTGGCCTGACATGACGTACGTCAGTTTCGTGGCCGACGACCTGACCGGTGCCAGCGATGTCCTCGCACAGGCCCACCGGCACGGTCTCGACGCCGTTCTCGTCATCGGAGACGGAAACCGGCCGCTCCCCACCGACTGCGATGTCGTCGGGATCGCCGGACCATCGCGTTCGCTTGGCGGAGCCGCCTTCGACGAGCTGGTGCGCGTACAGCTGGAACACATCGCCACCGCCGATGCCCAGGTGCTGATCTACAAGGTCTGCTCCACCTTCGACAGCGCCCCCGCACGCGGCAGCATCGGCAGAGGCATCGAGCTGCTGCACGAGCGCTTCCCCCACCACGGGCCGGTCGCGGTCGCACCGGCACAGCCGGGCTTCGGCCGGTACACCGCCTTCAGCAACCACTTCGCCGGCTATTCCGGGGACGCCTACCGTCTTGACCGGCATCCCGTCATGGCGCAGCATCCCTCGACCCCGATGCACGAGGCTGACCTGCGGCAGGTGATCGCCGAGCAGCTGCGTACCGGCGAGGTCCCCGCGGCCATCCACCTCCCCGCCTACACCGATGGTTCCTTCGGCGAGCAGTGGACGAGGCACCGCCGGTCCAGCCGGGCCGCCTTCGTCGTGGACGCTGTCGAGGACGGTCACCTCGACACACTCGCGCTGGCACTGCGAGAGGACGACACCCGGCAGGGCCCGGCGATCGTGGTCGGCTCCGGCGGTGTCATGGCCGCCCTCGCCCGCACCGCCACCAAGCGGTCCGACGTGGCCGACAGCGCCCAGCCCGCCTCCGGGCCGGTGCTGGCCGTCAGCGCGTCGGCCTCCAGCACGACGGACGCACAGATCGCCGACGCCGTCGGGCACGGCTGGGCGGAACTGGCCGTGCCCACGCAGCTGCTCAACGGACAGGACCCGTCCCTGCTGGACGATCTGGAAAACCGCTCGGCCGCCCTACTCGCGGCCGGCCGGAACGTCATCGTGCACACCACGCGCGGCACCCAGGACCCCCGCTACGCCACGGCCGGTCCCCTCGACGCCGCCCATGTGGGGGGATTCCTGGGCACCCTGGCCGGGAACATGGCCGTCAAGGGCCTCACCCGGGACGTCGCCGTACTCGGCGGTGACACCTCCAGCCACGCACTGCTGACCATGGGGGTGAGCGAGCTGCGCGTCGCCACCCAGTTCGTCACGGCCGCCCCCGTCTGCCGCACCGACAGCGAAGCCGCCGTGGCCGACTGCCGGCTGCTGCTCAAGGGCGGACAGGCCGGTCCGGTCGATGTCCTCGAACGCTTCGCGCAGCCGCATCCCGCCGACTGACCACCGTCCGTCCGGGCCACCAGTCATCCCGCCACGTACGAGACACGAAGGAGTGTGCATTCATGAGGGCAGTCGTCAAAGCAGTCGCGGGCAGGGGAGTCGAGTACGTCGCCGATGCGCCCGAGCCGAAGGCCGGCGACGGCGCGGTCGTCGTGGAGATCGCGGCGGCCTCGTTGTGCGGCACCGACCGCGAATGCTACGAGTGGTCGCCGGCGGCCCAGGCGTTCAACCTGGGACTGCCCGTCGTACTCGGTCATGAAGCGGCGGGCACCGTCGTCGAGGTGGGCACCGGCGTGGAGAACCTGCGCGTCGGTGACCGCGTCGCTCTGGAAAGCCACCTGGCGTGCGGCCAGTGCTTCGCATGCCGGACCGGGGACGCACACACCTGCGAGCGCACGCAGATCCTGGGCATGCACTTCGACGGGGTCTTCGCCGAACGCGTCGCCGTGCCCCACCGCATCTGTGTCCCCCTTCCCGACAGCGTGCCCCTGGAGACCGGCGCACTGCTGGAATCGGCCGGCGTCGCGGTCCACGCCATTCAGCGAGGCGGCTACTCGGTAGCCGGCCGAGGCGTTCTGGTCAGCGGCGCCGGGCCGGTGGGCATGGTCGTCGCGCGACTGGCATCCCTCATGGGCGCCGCCTACGTGATCGTGATCGAGCCGAATCCGTTCCGCCGAGCCGAAGCCGAACAGCTCGGAGTGATCACGATGGAGCCCGGAGAGGGTGTCGCCGAGCGCAGCCGCGAACTCAGCGGCCACCGCGGTGGGGCCGACGTCGCCTTCGAATGCTCGGGAGCGGCCGCCGCACTCCCGTCCCTCTTCGACGCCGTGCGCCGGGAAGGAACGGTCGTGACCGTGGGACACCCGGGCCGACCAGTGCCGATCGACGTCGCCGCCCAGATCAACAAGCGGGGCATCACACTGCGGGGCATCTTCGGCCGCCGCCTGTGGGAAACCTGGGAGCAGACGCTGCTCCTGCTGAACTCCGGGCGCCTGGACCTGGACTGGCTGATCACGCACCGACTGCAACTCAGCCAGGTCGACCAGGCGATCGATCTGCTCACCGGCGACGCCTGCAAGGTGCTGTTGGTACCGGGGCTGGGCTGACGCTCCGATACCGGCCGTCGTCCGCCGGCCCATCCGCACACGACGAGCCCACAGCGTGGACGGCATGCCGCAGAGCACGCGGTCGTAGGGCGCCAGGGGCCGTCTTCAAACGGATCTTGCGCAGGGCAGGAAGGACGCGAGACTGACCGCTGCTTCGTAGGAGGCGGCGGTCTTGATACCCCTATGGATGCCAAGCGGCCAGAGCCTGGCCTCGAGGCAAGGCATGGGTTCGGATGATGATCGTGTAGAGCTCTCGGGCGATGTAGCGTTTTTGAGGCAGCGGCTGGCTTCGCGTCTGGTCTTGCCTTCGGCGATGCGCCGCCCGGCGTAGCTGCGGCTGCGTGTCTCCCGGCGGAGTCCGGCAAGGACGATGGTGTAGAGAGCCGAGTTGGCCTGGCGGTCACCGCCGCGTTGAGTCTTATGCGCTGTGTCTTGCCCGACAAGGCTTCCACCGGCTCACCCCACCGAGACGGCACCATCATCCTCACAGTCCGGTCGAACCCGGGCGGCCGCCCGTCGCGATGGCCGCGATTGAGGATGAACCGAAGGGAAGCGGGACGCCCGGCGCGCGGCCCGCCGGATTCCGCGTGAACAAGACGGTCCTCATCGCTGCCTTGCAGGCCTGAGCGGAGACTGCCATAGCAAGGGCCCGCGCAGAGCAGGATGATGAAGCTTCTGTGCATCATTGAAAGCAATAAGCTGATATCCATGCGGAATTTGCATCGACTCGGATATAATGAGGGCGTGGGATTGACCTTGGAAGAGTCGCTGCGGTTGACGGTGGCCGCGTTGATGCAGGTGACGGGTGACTCGCAGCGGTCGGTCGCGTCAGTGCTGGGGCTGACGCAGACGCAGGTGTCGCGCCGGCAGTCGGGTGCCGTTTCGTGGAGCCTGCGCGACGTGGATGTCCTGGCCGAGCATTACGGCATCGGCGCCCTGGACTTGCTTGCGGGTCCGACCAGAGCATGCGAGGCGCTGCCGGCCGACCGGCGCCGTTCCGTCCGGGCCGAGGCGAAGGGAGCGAGCCGGTGAGTGACTTCGACGCGATCGACTCACTGCTTGACGCCGTCGGCCCGGAGGCCGCACTCCCGCCCTGTCAGGTACGTCGCGAGCTGCGGGAGCGAGCCCGGCTGTCCAAGGCGCAGGTGGCCCGTGCGCTCGGGGTGAGCCCGTCCACCCTCAGCGGATGGGAGAGCGGCCGGGACCCGGCCGGTGAGGTCCGCACCAAGTACGCCTATCTGCTGGACGGGCTGAACGCCAAACTCACCACCGAGACCGAGACCGAGACCACGGAGGAGCCGGCTGCGGAGCGGCCTGTGGCATCAGGCACTGCTGCGGCGGCCGTCGCCTCTACGTCTTCGACGGAACCCGGCCAGGACGAGGACGAGGTGGAGCTGCTCGCCGTGCCCGAGCCGTGTGTGCTGTGCGGTCGTCCGGCCAGACAACGTGTGGCGGGGTTCGCTCAGCATCTGGACCCCTCCGGTTGTCAGGCAACCTCTGCGCAAGCCCCGAAGTCCTCGCCCGCCGCGCCATCTGCCCAGGCCCAAGTGCCGCGTACGGCCCGCGCGCCTCGTCCGGCTGGCGGGAGCGCGGCCCCGCGCGGGCGGGTGTTCCAGGAGCCGTCCGGGGCGGCCGACTTGATCTACGAAGCGGTGCACGCCGTGCTCGCCGAGCACCGGGGTGACGTCGAAGCCGCGAGTGCCGTTTTGCTGAAGCGGGCCATCCCGGACGCGATGCGCCTGCTGGACGAGACCCGCAAGGGCGCCCGCTACGACGTGATCGCCCATCCCTGGATCCCTGACATCCTCAAGAAGCAGACCTCCAGGGGCACCGACCAGATCTGGGAGGCCCGCCCAAAGTGGACGCGGCCCGAACTGCCGCCCGGGAAGCACGAGGTCACCGCACTCGACATCAACGGCGCCTATTTGAGCGCTCTCAAGACCCACCTCCCGCTCGGCCAGCTGGAACATTCCACGGGCTTCGCCCACGACCGGCGCCGCGCCGGAGTCCACCTGGTCACCCCGTCCGCCTGGGAGCACGACGCGGTGCTGCCCAACCCGATCGGCCAGCGCGACGAACCAGGACCCCTGTGGGTCACCGAACCGACCCTGCGCCTGCTGCTGCGCCTGTCCGGCCCGAAGCACCGCCTGTGCGAGCCGCCCCAGATCCACGAGTCGTACACCTCGGGAGCCACCGAGAACCTCCTGGAGAAGTTCCGGATCGCCCTCAAGGATGCCCGCGACACCGCGATCGCTGACGGCGACGGGCTGACGCTGGAGTACGTGAAGGCGATGTACTCCAAGTTCGTGTCCACGATGGGGGAGTCGAACTACAACCGGGAGCTCTATCGCCCGGACTGGATGCACATCATCCGCTCCCAGGCCTTCGCCAACCTCTGGATGAAGGCGCTCAAGGCCCACGACGCGGGACTGACGGTCGTACGGGCGATGGGAACCGACGAACTCCACGTCATCGGAGACTGGCGCCGTGTCTTTGCCGAAGGCCGCTCGGTTACCGAGGTCAAGGTCAAGGACACGTACACCGCAGGGACCGGCACCGAAGCCGGCACGGGGCAGGAGCAGTAGATGCCGGAGAAGAACATCGACTTCGGGAAGTTCGGCGCGAGCGGGATCAAGGGCAGCGAAGCCGTCGCCCGCCAGCTCGACCGGCTCGCCGCTCACATCACCACCCCGGTGACCGCCAGGCGCGGCCTGATGGCACGACTGCACTACCTGACGACGTCGGACAGGGCCCGGCAGGCAGCCAAGGACGCCGGACTGACCGTGAGCGACCGGACGCTGAAGGCATGGCTGCAGGGCACACGCCGTCCCTCGAAGGCCAACCTGGAACGCATCGACGCCGCCTACAGGGCGGTGCGGCGCCGCAACGTCGCCCGCCACCTCACCGCCCGCCTCAACCGCGAAGGCCGCGGCACCCGCGTGGAGATCCACCCCCTCGACCAGTCCGGCGTGGCGCACCAGCTCCAGCGGGTGGTGGCCCACCGGACGATGAACGTGCGCCGCTGGGACAAGATCGTCGGATCCTGGGCGGCCGGCGACCACCAGGGCCTGGAGGACGTCTGGACCGCCGATGTCCTGCCCGATCTGGGTTCCCAGTGGGGCCAGTACGAGTACGTCAAGAACATCGGCTTCGCCGCGTAGCAGCCGGTGACCGGCAGGAAAATGGTCTTCAGCGCCCGCCACTATGACGTACGGTGGTGTTCACCGACGCGGGGTGGAGCAGCTCGGTAGCTCGCTGGGCTCATAACCCAGAGGTCGCAGGTTCAAATCCTGTCCCC
>NZ_JBEYJU010000141.1:0-16348 GCF_040703965.1 Streptomyces sp. NPDC006655
GGCGGAGCCACCTGGCCCGCCACCCCGTGCGTCGAGCGTGCGTGCCGAACGCCGCGACGCCGCGGAGATCCATCAGAAGGGCCCTAGCCTCCCTGTTTCGCTTCGGGTGGCTGAGCTGGAGTGATCCCCGTGGAGTGAGGTTTCTGATCACGGCTGTGTCGAGGCCCGACGCGCGGGTCGTGCAGGGACGGTGCCGAGGTTCAGGTGGCTGGCCGTGGCAGGGCCGCTCGCTGCGTCGAGCACGGTGATGTGGTCCTCGGCGGTGTTGGCCACGGCGTTGCCGGGGCGCAGCAGTCCGGCGAGGGCCTCGCGCGTGCTGTCGAGGAAGCACAGCAACGGGTGGTGGCCGAAGCCGTGTTCGCAGGTCGGCGCCGCGTGCTCCAGCTCGGAGCGGCATGTGACCGGGTGGCGTCGGTATCCAGGACGAAGCCGGGCGGTTCGCGTCCGCCTGCGCGGGGAGGCCGGTATCGCCTCTCGCCTGTCGTCGGCTTGCAGCCAGACGATTTCGCGGGCTGCAACACGGCCCGCGGGGAGCGTCACCGATGCCGCGCGGTCGCAGTTGGACCCGGCCTGGCTGAGCACCCCGCGCCCCTCGGCTGATGCGACGCAGCAGCCAGGATCACCGTTCAGTTGACCCACCCACGCAGCACTTCTAGCGTAGCCAGGGAAGGTCGGCCCCCGCTCCGTCCGTCTGGAGTCCATCGGTGATCATCTGCATGATCGCGCCCAGGAACTCCTGCTGCTGGGGGGTGAGTCGGTCGAACAGGGCATGCTGCACGACTGTCGCATAGCCCGGAGCGGCCCGTATGAGAGCCTCCAGGCCCTCCTCTGTGAGCACCGTGAACTTGCCGCGCTTGCCGGAGGGAGCATCCTCGCGCCGTACCAAGCCGTTCTTCTCCAAACGTGCGACGGCGTGCGAGAGCCGGGGCCGGGTGATCTTCGCATGCATCGCCAGCTCCGTCATCTGCAGCCGCTGGTGTGGGGACTCTGCGAGGCTCACCAGGAGCCTGTAATAGCTATGCGGCATTTTCACAGTGCGCTGCAGTTGGCGGTCCATGCGGTCCTCGAGGAGCGTGGTCGCGTGGACATAGGAGCGCCAGATGCGTTGCTGCTCATCGGTGAGCCATCGGAGCTTTGCGGTGGATGAGTATGCCTTCCTCGTGCCCTCCACTTTATGCACAGACTCCTTGAATCTCTAATGAATTCATACACATTCCCCCAATGTCGCTTCGTCCCCTATACGCCTCGGCTATACGCCTCGGCCGCGGCAACCTACAGCAGCGGTACGGCTCCGTCGGTGACGGCTCGGGCAAGGTGGACCGCGCCCTGGAGTGACGAAAGGCCACCCAGGCGTGCCGGAGCGACTGGCGGGGCAGGGCGGCCTGGACGCGAGAGAGATGTCAGGTGAGTTGCTATGCGGTCCACCAGGTTGTCGATGCCTGCCGCGAACCCGCCCCCGATCACAGCGAGGCTGGGGTGGAGCAGTTCGGTGACCCCCATGATGGCCGTGGCCAGGGCCCGGCAGGTGCCGTCGATCGCGGCTGTGGCCCACGGGCGGGCGGTACGGAGTGCTTCGCGCAGCTCCACGTAGGTGACCGGCTCGCCGTGGAGCTCGCCGGCCCGGGCCAGAGTGGCCGGCCCCGAAGCTATCGCCTGGAGGCAGCCCTGGCGGCCGCAGACACACACGGGGCCGTCCAACTCGACGACCAGATGGCCCAGTTCGAAGGAGCCCCGGCCCGGGCCGGGGCACAGGCGGCCGCCCAGGACCAGGCCTCCGCCGATGCCGGTACCGACGCCGACGTAGAGCAGATTGGCGCAGTCGGCCGCTGCGGCCTCGGCGAGGGCGGCCACGTCGCCGTCGTCCGCCCATGCGACGGCCGCTCCTGGCACGAGGGCGCGTAGCGCGGGGCCCAGGGCGAGGCCGGTCCATGACGGTCGACTGGGCCAGGAGGTGACCTGCTCTTCCGGGTCGACCGTGGCGGGTACGGCGACCCCGGCGGCCTGGAAACCAACGCCCGTGCGGGCCGCCAGGGTGGTGATGCCGTCCGACAGCAGGGCAAGGTCACTGTCCGGTCCGTCTTCGTGGTGCGGCCAGGAGAACGTGTGCTCCTCGGTTCGGCCGTCCGCCGACTCGGCGCGCAGGGCGACTTTTGTGCCCCCTATGTCGATGCCCAGGTGCCACGACGGCGGTGAGGCTGTCATTCCGTTTCAGTGGCCGGGGAGGGCCGGGCAGAGGACAAGCAGGTCGGCGGGCCGTTGCAGGACGATGTCAGGGCCGGCGGCGAGCAGTCCGATCTCGTCGTGACAGCCCCACAGCGCGGCTGCGGCGGTGACGTCGGCACCGTGGGCGCTGGCCAGGTCGGTGGGAGCGTCGCCGATCATGATGGCCCGGTCTGCGGGAACGTCGAGGAGTTCGAGCGCGCGTCTGACGATGTCGGGGGCGGGCTTGGGCCGGGACACCTCGTCGGAGCCGATGACGTGGGCGAAGTACGGAAGCAGGCCGAGGACGTCGAGCAGGGACCGGGCACGCTCACCTGCCTTGCCGGTGGCGATGGCCAGCCGGAGACCGCGCTCGTGCAGCGTCCTCAGCACATCGACAACGCCGTCGTACACCTGAACGTGGTGGGCGAGCCGGTAGCTCTCACGGACGAAGGGCTCCTCCATCTCCAGCGGAAGGCCCATGATCCGCATGATGTCGGGAAAGTAGCGGCCCTGATGGCGTTGGTACTCCTCGAAGGGCGCCTCACCTGGGCCTACGACCTCGGCGTAGGCGAGGGAGAAGGCTTCGCCCATCACCGCGAAGCTGTCGACGACGACTCCGTCGAGATCGAAGACGACTGCTTGCCTGAAGACTCGGGAGTGCCGTTCGGAGGTCGTTGCCGCGGGGTTTGCCGACCCTGTGGTCATGCGCTCCTCACCTCCTTGTGAGGGGTGATTGGGGGCGCGTGGTCCGCAGGTCGAGCGGCGCGCGCCGATGCGTAAAAGCTTTCGACCAGCCGGACGGTGCCGCGGGCCTGGGCGACGGCCAGGCCGCGTCGGCCTGTGTCGGCCAGAAGCCCGGCGAGGCCGTCGAGCTGGCGTCGGTACTCGGTGCCGATCGGCTCGGCGGGCAGCGGGATCTGCTGGGTGGTGCCTTCCCGGGTGAGGGTGAGCACCGGTTCGGGGGCCCGGTTGGGACTGAAGCCGAAGGTGCAGTGCAGCCGTGCCGTTCCCTTGCTGCCCTCGATGGTGATGACGGAGGCGTCCAGCGCCTCGTGTGAGGCCCAGCTGGCTTGTAGCGAGACCGAGATGCCGTCCTCGCGGAGCAGGAAGCCTCGGGCGGTGTCCTCGACATTGCCGGCCGGGACGTCGGTGGGCTGGTCCGCGCGCCAGGCAGCGGACCAGGCACTGCTGCTGATGAAGTCGTCGGAGACCGAGCCGATCACCTGGGTGACGGGGGCGGGGCCGAGGAGGTGGGTGAGGACATCGAGCAGGTGCCAGCCGAGGTCGACGAGTACACCTCCACCGGACTTGCTGCGCTGGGTGAACCATCCGCCGGGCTGTGGCACGCCGCGCGCCCTGACCCAGGCCAGGGTGACATGGCGGATCCGGCCGAGCTGGGGCAGTAGCCCGGCAAGCTCTTGGACGTCGCCGCGGTGGGTGGCGGCGCTGCCGGCGAGCAGCATCCCGCCGTTCTGTTCGGCCGCGGCGAGGGCGTCGGCCTCGGCGGTGGTCAGGCAGACCGGCTTCTCCAGGAAGACGGAGATCCTGCGGCGGAGCAGGGCGGCCGCTACCTCGGCGTGCAGATGATTGGGCACCGCGACGACGGCGATGTCGACCGTGTGGGGGGCGAGGGCATCCATGGTGGTGTGAGCGGGCAGGCCCATCGCCACGGCGGCTGCACGGGAGGCCGGGTCGGGGTCGACGGCCGCGACCACCTCGAAGTCCTTGTGCTCGCTCAGCAGTCTGAGCCACAGCTCGCGGCCTGCCCAGCCGAGCCCGACGACGGCAGCGCGGACCTTCATGGTGCGGTCACGGCGTCGGCGATGATCTCGGCCGTGGCGTGGAGAGCTTCCTCGGAGGCGAGTAGCACCCGGTGGTGCAGCCAGATGCAGTCGGTGCTGATCGCCTCGGTGTGCGGGCAGCTTTCGGCGAGCTTTTCGACGGTGGTGTCGGGCGCGGCCGTCTCCCAGAACGCGTCGGTGCGGTAGATCGCCCGGAAGGCGGCGAAGGCAGGCAGTCCGGCCTCGACGAGCGTGTCGACGAGGGTGTTGCGGCGCTCTTCGGAGATGCCGGGGATCCGGAACATGGCCATGTAATGAGAGTTCCGGTCGGCGCGCGGGTCTGCGCCCTGGGGTACGACGCCGTCAATCTCGCCGAGCAGCCGGGACAACAGTGTCCAGCGCTGACCGCGTAGCGTGAGCTGGGCGTCGAGGCGGCTCAGCTGGGCGCGGAGCACGGACGCAGAGAATTCGTTGAGCCGCATGTTGGTGCCGGCGGTCTGGTGCATGTAGCGGCGGTCGGTGCGCGGCCGGCCACAGCTGTGCCGCAGGAAGGCGGCCTCGTACGTCTCCTCGTCGGGGAAGAGCAGCGCACCGCCCTCGCCGGCGGTCATCAGCTTGCCGTTCTGGAAGCTGAACGCGGCGACCGTTCCCAACTCGCCGACTCGTTTGCCTTGCCAGCGGGCGCCGTGGGCGTGGGCGGCGTCCTGCAACAGGGGCACACCGGTGTCGGCGGAGAGCTTGTCGAGCGCGTCCATGTCGGCGAAGAGCCCGGCCATGTGCACGGGCATGATCACCTTGGTGCGGGGGGTGACGGCGGCTGCCGCGGCAGCCACGTCGATGTTGTACGTGTCGAGATCGACGTCGACCGGGACGGCGACCGCGCCGAGCCGCTGAGCGGCCTGGGAGGAGGAGATGAAGGTGAAGGCCGGCACGATGACCTCCGTGCCCGGACCGACACCCAGACACTGCAGCGCCAACTCCAGGGCATGGGTGCCGTTGGTGACGGCCAAAGCGTGCGGGGCGCCGTGGAAGTCGGCGAACTCACTCTCGAAGGAGTCCACCTCCGACCCGCCCATGCGCCACCACTGACCCTGCTCCAGGGCTCGGATCAGGCCGGTGCGCTCGCCGTCGTCGTACTGCGGCCAAGAGGGGAACTCTGGTGCCGGTCGCGCGTTCATGTATCTCCAAATCTCCACTTCGGACGTTTCTCGGCCGATGGCCGACGGACGGCATAAAGCGGTGGGGCATGTGGTCGACGGAAGGTTCCACCTCGGGGATCAGACCCATGAGTGCGACATTCACGGTAGGCACCGCACTTACCGCCCCGCATCCCCCGGTCTGGTAGCCGTCTGTCCGGGTGTGGGTCGGCTCACGGGGGATGGTGGCGGGTATGTGCGTCAGCCGGTCCTGGGTGCGCTCAGGCCGAAGAATTCGCAGTAGGACTCCACTTGGCCGTTCAGCATGTGGATGCCGTGGTGGACGTGGTGGCCGAGGGCGGCGGCCTGCCGCAGCAGGGGCGTCTCGTGGGGTTTCATGATGATGTCGCCCACCACCGCTGCGGGCGGGAGGGCCTCGGGCAGGAACGGCAGTGGGTCGCTTGACCGCAGTCCGAGTGGCGTCGCGTTGACCGCGAGGTCGCTGTCGTGCAGGGGCAGTTCGGCGACTGCGTGGATGCGACCGGGCCAGTACGTGGCGAGTCGACCGACAAGCGTGTCCAGTCTGGACAGGTCCGGGTCGGTCACGGAGACCCGGTCCGCGCCGGCTGTCAGCAGCGCGGACGCGATGGCGCTGCCCGCCCCGCCCGCCCCGGCGAGCGCGACCCGCTTGCCTCGTATCTCATGCCCGGCGCGGGCGAGGCCAGTCACGAAACCGGAACCGTCGAAGTTCTCAGCGAGCCAACTGCCGTCGGTTTCGCGGCGCAGCACGTTGGCCGTTCCGGCGATCTTGACGGTATGGCTTTGCCGGTCGGCCAGTTGGGCGGCGTCCGCCTTGTGCGGGACGGTGACGAAGATGCCGTCGAGGTTACCGATCCGCTGCAGGCCGTGTATGACCCGTTCCAGATCGCCAGGGTGGACCTTCACCGGCACCAGCACCGCGTCGACGCCCTGTTCGGCGAAGAGCGGGTTGAGCAGGCGGGGGGACTGGACCTGCTCGACCGGGTCGCCGACCACCGCGTACAAGCGGGTGGTGCCGCTGATCGGGACCCGCGGCGGGGTGGGGGTGTTGGTCATAGCGGGTTCCGGCGGCCGGTAGAGGCGACCTGCTGGGCAGCCGGCCGGGTGGCCTCTGCAAGCAAATCGGCGACGATGAAAGCCAGTTCCATGGACTGTTCCTCATTCAGGCGAGGGTCGCAGGCGGTCCGGTAGCGGGCCGACAGGTCAGCCTCACCGAGGCCGCGGGGCCCGCCCAGGCACTCGGTGACGTCCTCGCCGGTCGCCTCCAGGTGGAGGCCGCCGGGGTGGGTACCGAGGGTGCGGTGGACGTCGAAGAACCCGTTGATCTCCGCGACGATGTCGTCGAAGTGGCGGGTCTTGCGGCCGTCCGGCGTCGTGCGTGAGTTGCCGTGCATCGCGTCGCACTGCCATACCACCTGGTGGCCGGTGGCGGTGACCTTCTCCACGATCGGCGGCAGCACTTCGCGGACCTGGGAGTGGCCCATCCTGCTGATCAGCGTCAGCCGCCCAGGCGTGGCACAGGGGTCGAGCCTGCGGACGTACTCGACGGCTTCTTCCGGGGTTGTGCTGGGACCGATTTTCACCCCGATGGGGTTCGCGAGCAGTTCGGCGACGGCGAGGTGCGCGTCGCCGAGGCCTCGCGTGCGCTCACCGATCCAGAGGAAGTGTGCGAGTGGGCTGACGAGCAGTGATTCCGGTCCGGTGGTGAACCCGGCGGTGTGGAGCGAGGCACATTCGTAGTCGAGCACGAGCATCTCGTGGCCCACATAGATCTGTTCGCTTCTCAGGCCCTGACCGCGGCCGATCTCTTCGGCGGTGCGGACGAAGTGGCCGCCGCCGGAGGTGCCTTGCACGTACGGGGGGAGGCCGGTGTGCGGGTTCGCCGGCTCCTGTGCGTACACCCGGCGGGCGAGCGTCATCGCGCGAGTCGCGTGCCCGTGGGCGCGCAGCATCCTGTCCGGATCACCAGTGCGTGCGGCAAGGGTGCGTTCGGCGGAGTTGACCATGTCACCCCGGTAGACCGGTAAGCCGTCCGCGTCGACGGACTGTGAGCGCGGCTTCGCGTACTGTCCGGCCATACGGGCGAGGGGAACCACCGGCAGTCCGGCGGTGTGGGCAAGGACCAGCGACATACCCTTCAGGAGACCGAGGTTGGCTCGCAGGTGCGATTCGGTGGTCTCGGTGAAGGTTTCCGCGCAGTCCCCGCTCTGCAGCAGGAATGCCTGGCCGCGGGCGACCGCCGCGAGCTGCTCGGAGAGCTGAGCCGTCTCGGACTCGGCCACGATCGGGGGCGCGGTGCGCAGCAGTTCCACTACTGTCCGGGCCTGGGCCGGGTCAGGCCACTCGGGCTGCTGCGCCGCGGGTCTGCCCAGGGCCTCGGCGAGGCGGTCCGCGAGCCTCGGCTCTCGCGTGTTCCTGCCCCGGACCTCGCCGTGCGCTGCCTTTGATGAGCGCGTCATGCCGGCGGGGCTCCCGTTCCGTGGAGGCCTGCCGGCTCGATGAGTTGCCCGAGTGGCTGCCGTGGCATGCGCTCGAGGACCTCGGCGACGACCTGTTCGGACACGTCATGGACCAGCTCCGCTCCCCCGAGCCCGTCGAGGACGAAGGCGAGGCCTGTGAGCGCCTTCTTGTCCCGGCGCATCAGGCGGATCAGCTCGGCCGTCTCGATCCCCTCGGGCAGCGCGGTGGGCAGTCCGTAGAACTCGACGACCTCCCGGTGCTCGGCCACCCGCCCGGGACCGATCCGGTCCAGGGCCCCGGCGAGCAGGCCCGCGAAGATCGTGCCGATCGCGACGGCCTCGCCGTGCCGGAGTGCAAAGCCGCTGGCCAGCTCCAGGGCGTGGCCCAGGGTGTGGCCGTAGTTGAGGATGTGCCGCAGGCCGGTGTCCCGCTCGTCCGCCGAGACGACGCCGGCCTTCAGCCTCACACTGGCCGTGATGCGCTCCGCGAGGCCGAGCCCGCGCAGGTCACCGGCACCGATGAAGTGGCAGCGGGCGATCTCACCCAGGCCGTTGAGCATCTCGCGCCGGGCAAGGGTGGACAGGTAGTCGGTGTCGCACAGTACGGCGGCGGGCTGCCAGTAGGCGCCCACCAGGTTCTTACCGGAGGGCAGGTTGACCGCCGTCTTGCCGCCGACGCTCGCGTCGACCTGGGCCAGCAGCGTGGTCGGCAGATGCACCACTGGCACGCCCCGGTGGTACAGGGCAGCGGCCAGGCCGACGACGTCGGTGGTGGTTCCGCCCCCGCAGGAGACGACCGCGTCGTTGCGGGTGAGGCCGAAGCGTACGAACTCCGCGCACAGGGCCTCGACGGTGGCGAGGTTCTTGTCCGGCTCACCGTCCCGGGCGGGCAGCAGCACGGTCTCCACTCCCGTGTCAGGCACCCATTCCGCGGGCCGGGCTGACACGACTACGACCCGCTGGGCGCCGAGGCCCTGGATCACTTCGGCCAGCATGGAACGCACCCCAGGGCCGATCACCACATCGTAGGAACATTCGCCGACATGGACCGGTATCTGTTCTCTCACTCCGCCTCACTCTGTCCTGTGGAAGCCGGTGATACGCCGGGGCGGCCACCCCGCCGGGGTCTTCAGGAGACTGTGCGCCGACGGGACCCGTGGCTCGACCGAAACCGCCGCCGGCCCCCGCAAGCGGTGGCGGGGGTTCGCCTGCTCAGCGCCAGTAGGTGCTGACGATCTTTTCGAGCTCGTTCTCGTCCCGGATGAGACGAAGCCGCTCCGCGCCGTCCTCAACGGATAGGAAGAGGTTCGCGGTGAGCGTGACCTGCCCGTTGTCGATGACCCGTCGGCGGCGCCGCGGGTGCGCCACCATCTCGTCCAGCGGCAGGGCGTCGCGCCAGCGGGCCCAGTCCGCGGTGGTACGCGTCACCGGCAGGAAGCGGTAACTGTCGCGCCAGTCTTTGGCGCGGGTCTTGTACTCGAGGAAGTAGTGCTCGTCCCGACGGGTCAACCGGAACTCGATGCCGTCCTGGACCACGGTCTCTCCGGAGAACGGCAGCGGCTCCACGATGGAGATGCCCGCGTGCCCGGCGTCGGCGAGCCAGTCCTCACCGTCGATGGTGACCCGCATGACCATGTGCTCGATGTCAGGGCCCCACACTCCCCCCGGCAGGACGGTGGCTGCGGCCAGCACCTGCACTTCGAAGCCCAACTCGACGAGAAGCCGATGGAACATGAAGTTCAGTTCGACGCAGATGCCGCCCCGGCCGCTGAGCACGATCGTCTCGAAGGCCGGGTCAAGGTCGAAAGACGCCTGGGCCAGGCCGAGGGCGTCACCACTGCTGTTCAGGTCCAGGGCGTAACCACTGTCGTAGGGGATCCGCATCTGGTGCTTGCGGTGGATCTCCCGCAGGGTCGCCAGGCTTGCGTCGGGCGTTCCCGAGAAGCCGAGGTACTCCAGATACTTGTCCTTGTCGAACATGCTGTGTCTCCTTGAGTGTTCGTCGTCGGCGAGTGACAGACGAGACGAGGCGGTCATTGATCTCCGCGCACCAGGCGTGAAGTGTCCAGCGGGTCCACGGGGGGTTCGAGGCGTTCCAGCAGCTCCTCGGCGGCCAGTTCCGCGGTGGGGTACTCGAAGGCGAAGGTGGCCGGGACGCGGACGCCGGTGAGCGCCGACAGCCGGTTCCTGAGTTCGATGGCGGTCAGAGAGTCGAAACCGATGTCGAAGAAGGAAAGGTCCGGTCCGATTTCGTCCGCGGACACATGGCCGAGGATCGTGACGACCTCGCGCTGGACCAGGTCGACCAAGATCTTTCGTCGCTGGTCCGGGGACACCTCGGCCAGCCGATCCGCCAGCTTGTCGGCCCCGGCCGCCCCCTCACGGGCAGGCCGCCGACTGACGCGGACGAGGCCGCGTAGCAAGGGGGGGACGGATGCGGAGTCGGCCTGGTCCCATATCGCCTCGAGTTCCATCTTCGCCAGGACCTGAACAGCGTCACGGTCAAGCAACGCGAGGTCGAACAGCTCCATGCCCTCTTGCGCGGTGAGTTCGGCGCTGTTCCAGCGGTCGAAACGCTTCAGCTCAACCTCAGCGAGTTTGTCCAGCGCGTCCGATCCCTGCCCCCACCATCCCCACACCAGTGAGGTCGCCGGCAATCCGGAAGCATGCCGGCGTACAGCCAGCGCGTCGAGATAGGAGTTCGCGGCGGCGTAGTTGCCCTGACCCGCCGAGCCGAAGATCCCCGAAAGAGAGGAGTAGAGGACGAAGGCCGCGAGGTCGAGATCGCGTGTGAGTTCATCCAGAATTCGGGCCGCATCGGCCTTCGGACGGAGCACCGCGTCGAGCTGTTCGGGCGTCAGGGACGTCGCCACACCGTCATCCAGCGCGCCGGCTGCGTGGATCACGCCGGTAAGGGGGGCGTCCTCGGGAACCGAGGCCAGCAGCGCGACCATGGAGCCTCGATCGGACACGTCGCACGCTACGGTTCGGACGAGCGCGCCAAGCCCTTGCAGTTCGGCTTCCAACTCGGCCGCGCCCGGTGCGTCCGGTCCCCTCCGGCTGACCAGGAGGAGGTTTCTGATCTTGTGCTTGGAAACCAGGTGCCTGGCCGCCAGGCGACCCAGCCTACCCGTACCGCCGGTGATCAAGACCGTGCCCTCAGGGTTCAGGGGACGGCCAGGGGCATCGGCGGGGGCAGCGGCCTTGACGAGCCTCGGCACCGCCACCGCGCCTTGGCGAAGTGCCGCCTGGGGTTGCCCGGACGCGAGTACATCGGGCAGGCGCCGGGCTGACGCCTCCGTGCCGTCCGTGTCGACCAGGATGATGCGGCCCGGGTTCTCGGACTGTGCCGAGCGCAGCAAGCCGGCAGCCGCTGCAACGGCCAGATCGGGAGCCGGGTCCCCGTCCTGGACGGCCGCACCGGCCTGTGTGAGGGCGAGGAGAGGAGTGTCCTGGAAGGCGGGTTCCGCAAGCCACGCCTGGACGACCTCCAACACTCGCCCGGTGAGGTCCCGGACGGCGGCGAGGTCCGTACGTCCGTTGCCGGCCACGTCGAGGAGGAACGTGCCGGGGGGCGTTGCGGCCACGGCACGAACGTCCTCGGCAGTTGTCACGCGTACGACGTGCAGCTCGTCCTGGACGCTCCTGACGGAGATGGGCTCCCAGGCCACACGGAACATCTGCTCCCTGGACGCGCCCGAGCCGACACGCAGCAGTTCCGGGACCACCGGTCGCATGACCATCGAGTCGACGGCAGCCACAGGTGTGCCGAAGCCGTCGGCCAGGCGCAAGCGGATCGTGTCGGGGGCGAGCGGTGTGAGGTGAACCCGCAGTGAGGAGGTTCCGGTGGCGTGCAGTCTGACATCGCGCCAGACGAAGGGCAGAGCCAGCTTCGGGCTCTCGCCGGCCATATCTGCGCGGAAGGCACAGGCGTGCATGGCCGCGTCCAGGAGGGCCGGGTGCAGCCCGTAGTCATCACCCTTGCCTGCCGCCTCGGGCAGTGAGACCTCGGCGAACATCTCCTCGCCGCGCGTCCACGCCCCGCGCAGGCCGCGAAAGGCCGGACCGTGGCCGTATCCCGCCTGTGCCATGCCGTCGTAGGTGTGGGCGAGTACGTCCGGGTCGACGGCGGTGGCGCCGGGCGGCGGCCACTGGGTGAGGTCGAAATCGGCCCCACCCTCCTCCGGCACCAGGCGTCCGGAGACATGACAGGTCCAGCTCCCACGTGGACCGGCTTCCTCCCAGCGGGAGTGAATCTGAACGGTGCGGTGGCTGGATTCGTCGGGCTCACCCACCCACACACGTACCTGGACACCGCCGCTCTCGGGCAGCAGCAGGGGGCGCTCGATGACCAGTTCGCCGACCAGGCTGCACCCGACCTCGTCGCCGGCGCGGAGCGCGAGCTCCACGAAGGCTGCTCCGGGCATGAGGACGACTCCGGCAGCCGCGTGGTCGGCGAGCCAAGGGTGCGTGCGCAGCGAGAGCCGGGACGTGAACAGCACGCCGTTCGAGCCGGGGATCTCGGTGACCGCGCCGAGCAGGGGGTGGTCCGCCGCCTCGAGACCGAGGCCTGGTGCGTCCGCGTCCCCACCGGAGTCTGCCGTATCCAACCAGTAGCGCCGGCGCTGAAAGGCGTACGTGGGCAGATCTACGGGCCGCTCCGTACCGCGGCCGAGGACGGCCCCCCAGATGACCTGAACGCCGTGGGTGTGCAGGTGGGCCAGCGAGGCAAGGAACCTGCGTGGGCCGCCCTCGTCGCGGTGCAGCGACCCGGTGACGACGGCGGGTGCCTGGAGCTCCTCCAGCACGTCCTGGACGCTCGACGCCAGCACAGGGTGCGAGCTGACCTCGATGAACACCCCATGTCCATCACCGGCCAGGGACCGAATGGCCGTGTCGAACTGCACGGTCTGCCGCAGGTTGCGATACCAGTACTCGGCGTCCAGCTCCGTGGTGTCCTGGAGTCGCCCGGTCACCGTGGAGTACAGCGGTATGCGGGAAGGCCCGCCGGAGACCCCGGAAAGTGCCTCCAGGAAAATGTCGCGCAGCACTTCCATCTGCGAGGAGTGTCCGGCGGCGTTGGCCCCGTGAATCCTGCGGGCGTGGATGCCCTCGGTCTTGCACCGGGCGAGCAGCTCTTCCAGGGCGGGCAGTTCACCGGTCACGACCACTGAGGAGGGCCCGTTGACTGCGGCGATCTCCAGGCCGGGCAACTCCTCGACCAGTACGGACGTGGCCTTGACACCGGCGACGAGGGCCACCATGCCTCCGCGTCCCGACAACTCGGCGCGGATCGCCTCGGCCCGGTAGACCACGAGGCGGGCAGCGTCCGGAAGGGACAGCGCACCGGCAAAGCAGGCAGCGGTGATCTCGCCCTGAGAATGACCCACGACCGCATCCGGGACGACCCCGCACGCTTCCCACAGGACGGCAAGTGACAGGTTCAGTGCCCACGACACCGGCTGCACGACGTCGAGGTCTTCAAGGGACCGTGCGCCCTCTGCCTGCCGCACCACATCGAGCAACGACCAGCCGGTCAGCGGGTCCAGAACCTCGGCGCACTCGGTCATGCTGGTCGCAAACACGGGCGACGCCTCAAGCAGTTCCCTGCCCATGCCCGCCCAGTGTGTGCCCTGGCCTGGAAACACAAAGACAGTCCGGCCTACTACGCTCTCGGCCGTTCCCTTGACGACACCGGTCGCGGACTCGCCGTCGGCCACGGCGTCCAATGCAGTCAGCGCCTCTTCCCGGTTCCCGGCGAGCACGATCGCACGGTCGGGGAGAAGGCCCCGGCTCTGCACCAGCGACCGACCGACGTCAAGCACGTCCAGCTCTTGACGTTGCCTCAGGAACGAACCAAGGCGCCGGGCCTGCCCGGCGAGACCCGCCTCGCCGCGGGCCGAGAGGACCAGTGGCACCACCGAGCCGCCCAGCACGCGCGCCTGCTCGTCGGACGGGTTCACGGATGTCTGCTCGGGCGCCTGCTCCAGGATGACGTGCGCGTTGGTGCCGCTGACGCCGAAGCCGGAGACCCCCGCACGACGAGGACGGCCGATCTCGGGCCACTCGTGCGCCTCGGTCAGCAACTCAACCGCTCCGGCAGACCAGTCAACCTGAGGCGTGGGCTCGTCCACGTTCAAAGTCTGCGGCAGCACACCATGCCGCATTGCCATCACCATCTTGATCACACCAGCGACTCCTGCCGCATGGCCCGCGTGTCCAAGGTTCGACTTCACAGAACCGAGCCACAGCGGCAGTCCGGGGTCACGGCTCTGACCGTAGGTGGCGAGCAGGGCCTGTGCCTCGATCGGGTCGCCCAGCGGGGTTCCGGTGCCGTGCGCCTCGACGACGTCGACATCGGCGGACGACAAGCCAGCGGCAGCGAGTGCCTGGCGGATCACCCGCTGCTGCGAGGGCCCGTTCGGCGCGGTGAGTCCGTTGGACGCGCCATCCTGGTTCACTGCAGTGGCCCGTACGACGCCGAGAATCTCATGTCCGTCACGGATGGCATCGGAAACCCGCTCCAACAACAGGACGCCCACGCCCTCGGCACAGTTCGTTCCGTCTGCGGATGCCGCAAACGCCTTGCACCGACCGTCCTTCGCAAGACTCCGCATACGCGAGGCCAACACGATGCCTGCGGGAGTGGTCATCAGGCTGGAGCCCCCGGCCAGCGCCAACGACGACTCGCCCGAACGCAGGGACTGCACTGCCATGTGCAGGGCTACCAGGGACGACGAGCAGGCCGTGTCGACCGTGACCGCGGGCCCCTCGAAGCCGAGAGTGTAGGAAACCCGTCCCGACAGGACGCTCTCCAAGCCGCCGGTCATCAGGTAGCCCTCGAGCTCGTCGGGGACGCTGTGGAAACTGGTGGCGTAATCGTGCCTGCCTACGCCGGCGAACACGCCGACGTTCTTGCCACGCAGAGCCTCCGGGTCTATGCCCGCCCGTTCGATCGCCTCCCACGACGTCTCCAGCATCAGACGCTGCTGCGGGTCCATGACCAGCGTCTCGCTTTGCGAGATACCGAAGAAACCGGCGTCGAACTCGCCCGCGTCGTCCAGGAACCCGCCTTCCCGTACGTAGGTCGTGCCGACCCGATCGAGCTCCGGGTCGTACAGGTTCTCAAGATCCCAGCCCCGGTCGGTGGGGAATGCGCCGATTGCGGAACGACCATCGGCGATCAACTCCCACAACTCTTCAGGTGACGACACCCCACCGGGGAACCGGCACGCCATGCCCACGATGGCGATCGGTTCAGTGAAGCCGTCGCGGATCTCCTTGTTCTCGTTCTCCAACCGCTCGTTCTCGATCAGTGAAGCCCGCAGCGCTTCGACAAGCTTGGCCTCTGAGCTGGTCATTCCCTGTCTCCCCTTGTCCCGGTCGTGAGTCCGCTACTGCTTCCCGGCTTTCCTCATGGCCCGCTCCACCAGGGCGTCGACGTCCATCTCCTCGATCAGCAGCTTGCCGTCCTGCTTCGGTTCGGCGGTGTCCGGCGCTGTGGCACTTTCACCGCCGGGACTCGCCACCAGTTGCAGGAGCTTCTCCATGAGCCCGAGTTCCTGGAACCGGGACAGAGGCGTGGTGACCAGGACCCTCCGGATCTCGTCCTCCCGACCCGCCAACTCGCCATCAGCCTCAGGGCACAGTTCCGCGAGGAGACGGCGCATCAGGCTCCGGGGTGTGGGATGGTCGAAGATGATCGTGGCAGGGAGGCGAATCCCTACGAGTCCGGTGAGTCGGTTGCGGAGTTCAACGGCCAGCATCGAGTCGAAGCCGACCTCCCGGAAAGCCCGGTCGGCGTCGACCTTGCCGGGTGCTGAATGGCCCAGGACCACAGCGACTTCGCGCCGGATCAGATCCAGCAGCATCTGCTCTCGCTGGACCGGGGGCGTGGCGGCCAACTGTTCGGCGAGGCCGCCCCAACGGGAGGCGACGTTCTGAGCGGTGCGACGGCCGGCACCCACGAGGCTCCGCAGCAGTACGTGTACGGGATCGGACGTGGCGTGCGCGCGCAGCGCGGCGTAGTCCGGCCTGGCCGCCAAGAGCACCGCGTCGTCTGACCGCAGCGCCGCGTCGAACAGCTCCATACCCTCCTGGCTGGAGTGGGCCACCAGGCCCTGCGGGGCCCTCCTCCGCTGATTGGCCATGCCCAGGTTCCCGCCGGTGCCGGTCTGGTCCCACATCCCCCATGCGAGGGAGGTGCCGGGCAGGCCGGAGCGGCGGCGGTGGAGGGCGAGGGCGTCCAAGCAGGCATTGGCGGCGGCGTAGTTTGCCTGACCGGGATTGCCGAGGACTCCGGCGGCGGAGGAGAACAGCACGAACGCCGCAAGATCAGCGCCCCGGGTCAGCTCGTGCAGGTGCAGCGCGGCATCCAGCTTCGGCCGCAGGACGACATCGAAACGCTCCGGAGTCAGGGCCGTGACCACACCGTCGTCGAGGACTCCCGCGGTGTGCACGACTGCGGTCAGCGGGTGCGCATCCGGTACGGCGGCCAAAAGCGCCGCGACAGCGTCCCGGTCAGCGGTGTCACACGCGGCAACGGTGACAGTCGTGCCGAGGCTGGTCAGTTCCTCGTACAGCGCCGCCGCTCCTTCGGCGTCCGGTCCGCTCCGGCTGGCCAGCAGCAAGTGCCCTACGCCGTGTTCGCTCACCAAGTGCCGGGCGAGGAGACTGCCGAGCGTCCCCGTGCCGCCCGTGACAAGGACGGTCCCGTCCGGGTTGAGCCCGC
>NZ_JBEYJU010000142.1:0-16341 GCF_040703965.1 Streptomyces sp. NPDC006655
GCTCCAGCTTCGCCCACTGCGCATTCGTCAGATCGTGCCTCCCCACGAAGTGGATCTTGACACATCAAGATCCACTTCTGAAACGCACCCTAGCGCTGTGACCGGAAAGGTTCACCGGCTCGCGGGAAGCGGGCCACGAAATAGCGGACACTCGTCCACGCGTTGAACCGCTTCAGTGAGGGAAGGACTTTGCCGTGCCCGAGACCAGCGGTTCGACCGGACGTACTCCGGAGACGCATGTCATCGACTTCCGTGCGGCCGAGCAGCTGCTCAACGCACGGGACCCGCGGGGCGCGGTGAAACTCCTCGACGGAGTGATCGCCGCGCACCCCGAGAACACCGCCGCCCGGCTGCTGCGCGCCCGTGCGTTCTTCGCCGCCGCGCAACTGCGACCCGCCGAGCTGGAGTTCACCATCGTCCTGGAGCGGGAGCCGGACAACGCCTTCGCCCACTTCGCGCTCGCCCGCACCTACGAACGCCAGGGCCGTGCCGACCTCGCGATACGTCACTTCCGGCTGGCGGCCGCGCTGGACCCGAACCCGGAGTACCTGAAGGCGGCCCGATTCGACAGCGGTACGTGAGCGGACGTTCGCGCAGGGCTCATCGCGGCGGCCGGCCGCTCACCGCCGACCGCACCGGACGCGCGCTCAGGGGTGCCGGTGCCGCGGCGGCCGCCGCACCGGCGGCGGGGCGTCCACCGGCCGGTACGGCGGCACATCACGGCCCGGCTGGTAGTGCGGCCCCTGCCGCAGGTGCCTTACGATCACGGCCAGGTCGACGGTGGCCACCAGCCACAGCACCCCGCAGGCCGCCGCCCAGCCGGGACGTCCGACGACCGCGAACACCGCCGTGCCGAAGACCGCCCAGGCGATTCCCCACACGCTCAGCCACAACCGCGCCCGCAGCGGACTGCGCGCGGTGACCGGTTCACTGCCTGTACGCATCGCGGATCACCACTCCTCCCAGCAACGTACTCTTCGACGAGGACGTCCACCAAGGGGGGAACCATCGTGCTGCCGGACGCCGACGACCTGCCCGACCTGCTCCTCGACCTCGCCGTGCCGCACGAGGACATCAACGAGGTGACCGCGCGCCTGCGGAACGTGACGGCCGATCCCGGCCTGCGACGGCTCCTGGACGCGTGCGCCGAGGACGTGACCAGCGTCGTCCGGGAGGTCGACGACCCGGGCGGGCTCGGGGACCGGGCCGCCCATGCTTCGGCCGCCCTCGGCGAGTACTTCCTCGTGTACGCCTTCCTCGTCGCGGTGCCGCGTGTGCGCGCCGCGCACCGGGAACTCGGCATCCCCGGCGACATCACCCGGATGACGCTCACCGACCTCGGCCGCGGCATGGCACTGCACCGCAGACGGTACGGCCGCGGCGGGCTGGGCGCCCGACAGGCGCACTGGCTCACCCGCCACTTCTGCGGCAGGCTCTACCAGCTGGGGCGGCTGCAGTACGAGCTGGCGGGCCTCGGCACCCGAACGGCACAGGCGATCGCCGGCGCCGGAACCGAGGTCGCCGCCGGCACCCCCAGCCTGAACCTGCACATCCCCGACTTCCTCGGACCGCTCACCCCGGCCGCCTGCGACCGTTCCGTGCTCCGGGCCCGGGAGTTCTTCGCCCGGTACTTCCCCGACGAGAAACCGGTCGTCGCGACCTGCCACTCCTGGCTGCTCGATCCGCAGCTGCGGCGGCACCTCCCGGCGGACTCCAACATCATCCGGTTCCAGGAGCGGTTCCGGCCCGGCTGGGACGACCGGGAGCCGGCCGACACCACGCCGGTCGCCTTCGTCTTCGGCGACCCCGACCTACCGGCCCCCGACCTGCCCCGGCGTACGTCGCTGGAGCGGGCGGTCGGCGACCTGTTGCGGGCCGGCGGCCACTGGTACACCGGGCACGGATGGTTCCCGTGGGAACGGTGACGGCGCACGGCGTGATCCGACCGGCCGTCACCCCGCCGGTGCCGCGGGGAAGTTCCCGTCGGACACCGAACTACTCGAACGAGTGAACCGCCGCCGCCCGGGAACGGCCGCGCGGTGGCCGGCCGTTCTTCGGGCATGACGATCGAAATGCGTGAGGGGTACAAGGGGACGGGTCCGGGCGCGATCACCCCGGACGGCTGTGCGGTGGAGCTCTACTCGCGACTGGCCGTGGGGAGCGAGCCGGACATCGTCGAGGCGGCGGCACCGGCCGGCGCCCGCATCCTGGAGCTGGGCTGCGGCGTGGGACGGATGACGCACCCGCTCCTGGAGCGCGGGTTCACGGTCACCGCGGTCGACGAGTCGGAGGAGATGCTGGAGCGCGTCCGCGGGGCGCGCACGATATGCAGCACCATCGAAGGGCTCGACCTGGGCGAGAGATTCGACGTGGTGCTGCTCGCGTCGTTCCTGGTGCACGCCGGGGACGTGGAAGTACGGCAGGGCATGCTGCGGACCTGCGCATCCCATGTGGCGGACGGCGGCTGTGTCCTCATCCAGCGGGAGGGCGCGGACTACCACGTCGACCTGCCCAGGGAGCGGGTCGACCCCAGCGGCTACACCGTGCGGATCGTGTCGGCCGAGCCGGTCGGTGACGGGGTGAACTCGGTCCATGTGGAGTACGACTTCCCGGACGCGGCCTGGACGCAGACGTTCCTGGCCCGGCCGCTCACCAGGCAGCAGTTCGAGGGCGCGCTGGCGGAGGCCGGGCTGGAGGTGGCCGAATATCTGACGGAGGACGGGACCTGGGTACGGGCGATACCCGCGGCCCGGCAGGCCCCGGCGGCCTGACCGGCCCCGGCGGCCGGTCCGCGCTCAGCTCGCCGGGCCGCTCGGGATCGGGAACAGCTGGGCGATCTTCTCGCTTGCGCGGTAGCCGTCGGGGACTCCCTCGACCAGGGCGACCATCGAGGTCGCGTGCTCCGTGCGGAGCGGCAGGATCGCCTGGTAGTCAGGCGATTCGTACCACTCCTGCGCACGGGCCGCATCGGGGAACTCGAGTATCACGATGTCGCCGTTCCAGGTGCCCTCGTGCTCGACGAGCCGTCCGCCGTGCACGAGGAAGCGGCCGCCGTACGGTGCCATCGTGGCCTCGATCCGCTCGATGTACTCCGCGATCTCCGGGCCGAGGTCGACGTTCCGCAGGTATCCGACCACGTATGCGCGCGGCGCCGTCATGCCGGCACCTTGTCCAGGAAGCCGTGCACGTCCTGGATGCGGCCCGACTCGTCCAGCACCAGGACGTCGAATCCGATCACCAGCGGCTCGGCTCCCTCCGGACCCAGGCCCCACTGGAAGCGCACCTGGCGGTGGTGGGCGTCGACCTCACCGACCTGGGTGAACACGAACCCAGGAAACTGCGCGTGGACCCCGTCGACGACCGCGGCGATCCCCTCGTGGCCGCGGACCTCGGCCAGCGGATCCGTGTAGGTCGCCTCGGTCGACCAGTGCTCGGAGAGCAACGCCGCCCGCTCCTCACCGGTCGCGTTCCAGGTGGCCAGGTACTGCTGGACGATGCCCTTCATGTTCGTTTCTCCGTTCGTCTCGATCGGCTGATGTCCCACATCCTGACCCCCGGCCGCTCATCCGATCCATGACCTCACAGGTCATGGCGGCCCGGACACGGCCCCCTAGACTCGCGGACATGAGCCTCGCGGACATGAGCGTTGCGACCGAAGTCCCGCCCGTCGGCGCGCTGCTGCGCACCTGGCGTGAACGACGCCGGTTCAGCCAGCAGGAGCTGTCCAACCGTTCACGGGTCTCCACCCGGCACCTCAGCCGGGTGGAGACCGGCAAGGCCCACCCGACACCGGAGATGCTCATGCACCTCTCCGACAACCTGGACGTGCCGCTGCGCGATCGCAACCAGCTTCTGCTGGCCGCCGGTTACGCACCGCGCTATCAGGACCGCCAACTGGACGACGCGTCGATCGCGCTCGTGATGGACGGCCTGCGTCGGCTCCTCGACGCCCACCTGCCCTACCCCGCACTGCTGTTGGACGAGCACTGGGACATCGTCGACGCCAACGCCGCCGTCGATCAGCTGCTGGCCGGCTGCGCGCCGGAACTGCTGGAGCCACCGGTCAACGTGGTCCGGGTCTGTCTGCATCCGGACGGGCTGGCCGACCGGATCGGCAATCTCGCGCAGTGGGGCGGCCACCTGCTGCACCAGGTGCGCCACCGGGCCGAACGCACCCACGACCAGCGCCTCCACGAGCTGGCCGGGGAGATCGCCGGACACCTCGGCACATCCGATGCCGCCCCCGTCGGCACGGGACCGGTCATCACCCTCGAAATCGACGTGGACGGCAGCCCGCTCCGGTTCTTCAGCACCTCCGCCACGCTCAGCACCGCCACCGACGCGACCCTCGAAGGTCTGCACCTGGAGACCTTCCTGCCGGCCGACGAGGAGACCCGTCGCCGGTTCGGCGCGTCATAGGGGAACCTGAAAATCGAGGACGGCAGCGATGAGTTCTCCGTGGCGGGCGGGTCTACCCCTGTGACAGCAGCAGAGACCGTTTCCCCAGGAGAACCTCATGTCCGAGACCGCCGCTCCCGCCGTCCTCGCTCCTTCCGCCGCCCCCGTGCCCTCCACCGTGACCGGGTCTGCGAAGCCCGGCCGACGACATGCCGCCCGCCTGGCCGTGCGGGTGCTGCAGGTGCTGCTCGCCCTGTTCTACGCCGTCGCGAGCGCACTGCCCAAGCTGATCGCGTATTCAGCCGCCGTGGAGTCCTTCGACAGGATCGGCTGGGGCAGCGCGGGCATGTACGCCATCGGCGTGCTCGAACTGGCGGGTGCGATCGCCCTGGTGACACCGGTGCTGCAGTCCGTGGCGGCGATGGCGCTCAGCGGGCTCATGGTGGGCGCGTTCATCGTCCAGCTGACGGTGTTCAACGGGCAGAACGCGGCGACCCCGCTGGTCCTGCTGGTGCCGCTGGTCCTGATCGCGTGGGCCCGGCGGGAGCAGAACGCGCGGCTGTGGGGACTGGTGCGGGGACGGATGTGAGGGTCCGGGTCGGCCGTCCCCGGACCGGCCGAGGCCTGTGGCGCCCGGTGGATCACCGACCGCCGGGGCGCCCACCGCTCGCCGGGCCCATGCCTCCCGGCCTGCCCAGGCCCCCGGCCGGCCCGGCGAGGCCGCGGAGCCGTTCCAGCTCGCGGCGGTCGCGTTTGGTGGGGCGGCCGGTGCCGCGGTCGCGCAGACCGATGGGTGCGACCGCCTCGCGGGGCGGGGGCGGCGGGGAGTTGTCGACGTAGCACTGGGCGGCGACCGGAGCGCCGACCCGCTTGCGGATCAGCCGCTTCACGATGACGACGCGTTCCCGCCCCTCCTGGCGCAGCCGGACCTCGTCACCGACGCGCACGGAGTGGGCGGGTTTGACCCGCTCGCCGTTCACCTGGACATGCCCGCCCCGGCAGGCGGTGGCTCCCATGGAACGGGTCTTGATCAGACGCACGGCCCAGATCCAGCTGTCGATCCGCACGGTCTCCCCGGGCCCCGGCGCGGCGGCCTCGGCGGCGGCGACCGCCGCGGCGACGGCGGCGGGATCGAGAGCCTCGGCGCCCGGTGCCTGCTCGGCGGGGGCAGGGCTGTCGTGCACGTCCTGAGAAGACATGTCCTGACCTTAACGCGCCCCGAAGAGCCGCGGGGAAAGCACGAACGGCCACGACCCGTCGTCGCGCCGGACCCGGCGGACGCACGCCCCCATCCCGGCGGCCCTACCGTTGAAGCATGCAGCGCACCCCCCTCGCCGACCTCGATCACCGTGTCAGCGCCTGTCGTGCCTGTCCCCGGCTGGTCGCCTGGCGGGAGGACGTGGCGCGTACCAAGCGCGCGGCGTTCGCCGACTGGACGTACTGGGGCCGACCCGTCCCCGGCTTCGGACCGCCCGACGCCCGGCTGCTGATCATCGGCCTCGCCCCGGCCGCGCACGGAGGCAACCGCACCGGCCGGATGTTCACCGGCGACCGCTCCGGTGACGTCCTGTACCAGGCGCTGTACGACGTCGGGCTCGCCTCGCAGCCGACGGCGGTCAGCGTCGACGACGGTCTGCGGCTGCACGGCGTGCGGATCACCTCGCCGGTGCACTGCGCCCCGCCCGACAACAAGCCGACCCCCGCGGAGCGGGACACCTGCCGCCCGTGGCTGGTGGAGGAGCTGGCGCTGTTGCGGCCGACGCTGCGGGCCGCGGTCGTGCTCGGCGCGTTCGGCTGGCAGGCCGCGCTGCCGGCGTTCGCCGCGGCGGGCTGGACCGTGCCGAGGCCCCGCCCGCGCTTCGCCCACGGCACCCGGGTCGACCTGGGCGGCCTGGACCTCTTCGGCTGCTTCCACGTCAGCCAGCGCAACACCTTCACGGGCCTCCTCACCCCCGAGATGCTCCGCGGAGTGCTCCGGAAGGCGGCGCAGACAGCCGGCCTGCTCTGACCCGAGCGACCGGAGGAGCCAGGGTGTGACCGGGGGGTGGACGACCCGAGCCCGCCGCCACCGAGCCCCCACCGGCCCTCCGCTGCCGGCCGGTCGGCGACCGTCTCGGTGTGGCCGGACGGCTGTCACTGCCCGTCGTGGTCAGTGGCCGGTCTCCTCGCCGAACAGGTGCCGCACCGTCGAGCGGTGGTTGGCCCGCACGTGGGCGAGGGCGACGGTGCGGGCGCGGTCCGGGTCGCCGGAGGCGATCGCGTCGTACAGCGCGCGGTGCTCGGTGAGGAGCTGGGGCCATTCCTCGTTGCGCCGGGTGAGCCAGCGGAGCCGGCCGTCGACCGGTTCCATGACCGAGATGAGCAGGCTGTTGCCCGCCAGGCCCAGGATCCGGTCGTGGAAGCGGGTGTTGACGTCGGTGATCGTCTCGGCGTCGTCGGAGTCGGTGGCCGTGGCGGCCTGGTCGAGCAGTTCCCGGAGCTCGGCCAGTGCCTGGGGCGTCGCCCGCGAGGCCGCGAGACCGGCCGCGTAGACCTCCAACGCCTCGCGCAGCTCGAAGAGTTCCTTGACGTCGGTCGGGGTCAGCCGGCGCACCACCGTGCGGCGGGCCGACTCGAAGAGCACGAAGCCCTCGGTCACCAGGGCCCGGATCGCCTCCCGGACCGGCACCCGGGACACCCCGAACCGTTCGGCCAGTTCCCGCTCGACCAGCCGGTCACCCGGGGCCAGTCGGCCCTCGATGATGTCCTGCCGCAGGGTGGCGAGGACGCGTTCGCGTACCGCGCCCAGGGGTTCGGTCTTCGTCGTGGGGGAGCCCATGAGGTCATTTTCGCCGACCCGAGGGGGCTTTTACGGAGCCGTAACGGGACGGACATCGGTCAGAACGCTTGACGGGAGGACCATGACGGCAGTTTGGTATACCAAACGCGCGCAGCAGCCCATCCGCGGCACCCGACGGCGGCGACCCGCGGCCGTCCCCTCCCTCCCCGCCCCGAAGTCCTGGAGGCTCCGTGTCCCTGGCCGACCGCGCCGAAGCCACCGGTGCACCCGCGTTCGTCCCCGACCCCCGGCTCACCAACGACGACCTCGCCCCCGCCGAGCAGCGGAACTGGAAGGTCTTCGACCTGTTCGCCATGTGGATGTCCGACGTCCACAACCTCGGCAACTACACCTTCGCCGCCGGCCTGCTGGTCCTCGGCATGAACGTCTGGCAGGTCTTCACCTCCCTCCTCGTCGGCTTCGTGCTCATCTACGTCGGCATGAACTGGATGGGCAGGATCGGCCAGCGTCACGGAGTGCCGTTCCCGGTGGTCAGCCGGATCAGCTTCGGCGTCTGGGGCGCCAACATCCCCGCGCTGATCAGGGCCGTGATCGCCATCATGTGGTACGGCATCCAGACCTACCTGGCGTCCGTCGCCGTCAACGTGATGCTGCTGGCGGCCTGGCCCGGCCTGAAGTCCCTGACGGAGACCTCCTTCCTGGGCCTGGACACGCTGGGCTGGATCTCGTTCGTCTCGCTCTGGCTGATCCAGGCGGCGATCATCAGCCGGGGCATGGAGTCGGTCCGCAAGTTCCAGGACTTCTGCGGCCCGGCGATCTGGCTGGTCATGATCGCCCTCGCGGTCTGGATCCTCGCCAAGGCCCACTGGACCATCTCGCTCACCTCCACCCCGCACCCGGTCTCCACCGGTGAGCAGTGGCGCCAGTGGTTCGGCGCGATCGGCCTGATCCTCGCCACCTACGGCACGCTGATGCTCAACTTCTGTGACTTCTCGCGCTTCGCCCCCGACTACCGGACCGTGCGCCGCGGGAACTTCTGGGGCCTGCCGATCAACTCCACGGCGTTCGTGGTCGTCTCGGTGATCGTGACGGCGGGTTCGCTGGAGGTCTTCGGCGAGGCCATCACCGACCCCGCCGAACTGGTCGCCAAGGTCGGCAACACCTGGGTCCTGGTCGTGGCGGCCCTGACCTTCGCGGTCGCCACCATGGGCGTCAACATCGTCGCCAACTTCGTCTCACCGGCGTACGACCTGGCCAACGTCTGGCCGCAGAAGATCACCTTCAAGGTCGGCGGCATGATCAGCACGGTCGCGGCCCTCCTCGTCACCCCCTGGAACCTCTTCTCCAACCCCACCGTCGTCAACTACTTCCTGGGGGGCCTCGGCGCCTTCCTGGGACCGCTGTTCGGCGTGATCATGGTCGACTACTACGCGATCAAGCGCGGCAAGGTCGACGTACGGCAGCTCTTCGACGCGACGCCCGGCTCCCCGTACCACTACCGCAAGGGCGTCAACCCCAAGGCGCTGTGGGCGTTCCTGCCCTCGGCGGCGGTCGCGGGCGTGCTCGCGCTGGTGAAGACCTTCAGCGATGTGGCGCCCTACTCCTGGTTCATCGGCACCGCCCTGGCTGCGGGCCTGTACCTGGTGCTGTGCCGGGACGACCGGACCCCCGAGACCGAGGAGGCCTGACGGACGTGCGGATCGTCGTCACCAACTGCAACACCACGCAGGAGATGACCGAGGAGATCGTGCGAGGTGCCCGGGCCGCCGCAGGCCCGGGCACCACCGTGACCGGACTGACCCCGAGCTGGGGTCCCGAGTCGGCGGAGGGCTGGCTCGACAGCTACCTGTCGGCGGCGGCGGTCCTGGACGCCCTGCGGACCTACCCGGGCCCGCCGTACGACGCGGTGGTCATGGCCGGTTTCGGCGAGCACGGACGGGAAGGCGCACGGGAGTTGCTGGACGTCCCGGTCGTCGACATCACCGAGGCCGCGGCCCATCTGGCCTGCCTGCTGGGCCGCCGCTACGGCGTCGTCACCACGCTGGACCGCTCGCGCGGGCAGATCGAGGACAGCCTGGAGACGGCGGGGATCGCCCGCAACTGCGTGGCCGTGGCGGGCACGGGTCTGGGGGTCCTGGACCTCGCCGGTGATCCCGGACGGACGGAGGCCGCGTTCCTGGCGGCGGCCGAACGGGTCCGCGACGCCGGCGCCGAGGTCCTCGTCCTCGGCTGCGCCGGGATGACGGGGCTGCAGCAGACGGTGGGGGAGAAGCTCGGCCTCCCGGTCGTGGACGGGGTCGGCGCGGCGGTCAAGCTGGCGGAGTCGCTGGTGACGCTGGGGCTCACCACCAGCCGGGCGGGGAGCTACGGGAAGCCGTTGGCGAAGCGCCGGATGTGGGGATCTGCATAGTTATGTCCGCATAAGTGCGAGGGGTTGGGGAACCCGGAGACCGTGGACGCGTGGCGCCGCCGGCCCTCGTGGTGTCCGGGACGGACTCACGTCCTTGTGAGGCACATCGCACGAGGAGGCGCAGATGAGCACCCCCAGCACCGACACCGGAACCGTCGCGGACCCCGGCCCGCTCGGCCTCGGTGCCTTCGCGGCGACGACCTTCGTCCTCAGCGTCTTCAACGCCGACCTGATCACCGACCAGACGCTGGCCGCCGTCGTCCTCCCGCTCGCCCTGTTCTACGGCGGACTGGTCCAGTTGCTCGCGGCCATGTGGGAGTTCCGCAAGGGCAACACCTTCGGCGCCACCGCCTTCGGGTCGTACGCCGCCTTCTGGCTGGCCTACGCCGGCTACGCGAGGTTCGTCGCGGGCAGCCTGCCACCCGCCACCGTGCACCAGGCGACCGGCCTGTTCCTGCTGGTGTTCGCGGTCTTCACGGTCTACATGACCGTCGCCGCCACCCGCACCACGGGCGCCCTGCTGGCCGTCCTGGTCACCCTGTCGGCGACGTTCATCGTGCTGTGCGTCGGCGAGTTCGCGCAGTCGCCCGGCACCGTCGAGGCCGGCGGCTGGCTCGGCCTGGTCACCGCGGTGTGCGCCTGGTACGCGTCGTTCGCCGGCGTCGCCAACTCCACGTTCCACCGTGCCGTCCTGCCCGTCTTCCCGGACATCGGCGAGCACCTGCGACCGCATCGCGGCCACCGTCACGGGCCGTTCGGGGCCCACGCATGACCGACAGCGGCGGCGGGACGCTCTCCAACCTGCTGCACGAGGAGCGCCGCTTCCCGCCGCCCCCGGAGCTGGCCTCGGCGGCCAACGCCACCGCGGCGGACTACGCCCGGGCGGACGCCGACCGCCTCGCCTTCTGGGCCGCGGCGGCCGGCCGGCTCGACTGGGAGCGGCCCTGGGACCAGGTGCTGGACTGGAGCCGCGCCCCGTTCGCCCGCTGGTTCACCGGCGGCCGCCTGAACGCGGCCCACAACTGCCTGGACCGGCATGTCGCCGCCGGCCTCGGCGACCGGGTCGCCTTCCACTGGGAGGGCGAGCCCGGCGACACCCGCACCCTCACCTACGCCCAGCTGACGACGGAGGTCCGCAAGGCAGCCAACGCCCTGCGGGCGCTCGGCGTCACCGCGGGCGACCGGGTCGCCGTCTACATGCCGATGATCCCGGAGACGGTGGTGGCGATGCTGGCCTGCGCCCGCATCGGCGCCCCGCACACCGTCGTCTTCGGCGGCTTCTCCGCGGAGGCGCTGCGCGGCCGGATCCTCGACTGCGACGCCCGCTTGGTGATCACCGCGGACGGCGGCTACCGCCGCGGCCACCCCTCCGCCCTGAAACCGGCCGTCGACGAGGCACTCCGCGGCTGCCCCGACGTGCGCCACGTCCTGGTCGTCCGGCGCACCGGACAGCCGGTGGACTGGCTCCCCGCCCGGGACCTGTGGTGGCACGAGACGGTCGACGGACAGCCGGCCGAGCACCGGGCGGAGGCGTTCGACAGCGAACACCCCCTGTACATCATGTACACCTCCGGCACCACCGCCCGCCCCAAGGGCATCCTGCACACCACCGGCGGATATCTCACCCAGGTCGCCTGGTCGCACTGGGCGGTCTTCGACGTCAAACCGGACCGGGACGTCTTCTGGACGGCGGCCGACATCGGGTGGGTCACCGGCCACTCGTACATCGTCTACGGCCCGCTGGCCAACGGCGTCACCTCTCTGCTGTACGAGGGGACGCCGGACACCCCGCACCGGGGCCGCTGGTGGGAACTGGTGGAGAAGTACCGGGTCTCCATCCTCTACTGCGCCCCCACCGCGATCCGCACCTTCATGAAATGGGGCGCCGACATCCCGGCCCAGTTCGACCTGACGTCGCTGCGCCTCCTCGGCTCGGTCGGTGAACCGATCAATCCCGAGGCATGGATCTGGTACCGCGACACCATCGGCGCCGGCAACTGCCCCGTCGTCGACACCTGGTGGCAGACCGAGACCGGAGCCCAGATGATCAGCCCGCTGCCCGGTGTGAGCGTCTGCAAGCCGGGCTCGGCCCTGCGCCCGCTGCCCGGTGTCGCGGCCGACGTCGTCGACGACACCGGCGAGCCGGTACCCGACGGCTCCGGCGGCTATCTGGTCCTCACCCAGCCGTGGCCCGCGATGCTCCGCACCATCTGGGGCGACGAACAGCGGTACCTCGACACCTACTGGTCGCGTTTCCCCGGCAGCTACTTCGCGGGGGACGGCGCGAAGAAGGACGACGACGGCGACATCTGGCTGCTCGGCCGGGTCGACGACGTCATGAACGTCTCCGGGCACCGCATCTCCACCACGGAGGTGGAGTCGGCCCTCGTCTCCCACCCGCTGGTCGCGGAGGCGGCGGTGGTCGGCGCGACCGACGTGACGACCGGACAGGGCGTGGTCGCCTTCGTCATCCTGCGCGGCGACGTGCAGGCGGGCGCGGCCGGGGCCGAGGAGGTGGCGGCGCAGCTGCGCGCGCACGTCACCACGGAGATCGGCCCGATCGCCCGCCCCCGGGAGATCCTGGTCGTCACCGAACTCCCCAAGACCCGCTCCGGCAAGATCATGCGCCGGCTGCTGCGGGACGTCGCCGAACACCGCGCGCTCGGCGACGTGACGACCCTGACCGACTCGTCGGTCATGGACGAGCTCAGACACCGGCTGCCGCCGGCCGGTCCGGCGGCGGGCGAGGAGACGTAGGCCAGGGGAGCGGGAGTCCCCAGGGCGGCCGCGCCGGGGCTCAGGGCTGCCAGACGTACCGGACGTCCGGCTCCCGCTCCTCGTTGCCACTCCCGTCCGTGGACTCGACGGCGACGAAGCCGTGCCGCTCGTAAAACCGCTGGGCGGGCTTGTTGACCTGGAACGTCCACAGCGCGAGGCCCTGCGGCGAGCGCTCCTTCGCCAGTGCGACGAACCGGTCGCCGAGACCGCGCCCCCGCCATCCGGGGTCCAGGTACAACTGCGACAGCAGATCTCCCGCGAGCACCATCACCCCCACGACGAGCCCGGCCGCCTCCGCGAGCCAGGTCTCCCGCTCCGGCACCACGACGTCCCGGAAGTACGCCCGCACCTCGTCGTCCGAGTGCGCCCGCACGACGGTGGGCAGCGCGGCACGGTACGACCGCAGCCAGACGTCGGCCACCGCCCCGGCATCCGTCGCACCGGCCCGCCGCAGCACCACTGCAACGCTCACGCCCCCGGCTCCTCGGGTACGACGACGTCCTGCCGTACCGGGCCCCCGTCGGCCCCGTCCACCTCTCCACAGAGGCCAGGGGTGGTGACGCGTCGGATCAAGGGGGGCTCCTTCGGCGACAAGGTCGACCAACTGATGATCCACCCCGCGCGGACGCGGCGCATCCTGTTTTGTCCGCCGGTCGAAAACGCCTGCGAACAACGGCGGGTACCGACCGCCGGATCGACCGGGCCCCGGCCTCAGCACGCCCAATCGAGCCCGCGCGGAATTGCGTTCATAAAGAACTCGGTCCTACGGGACACTTGTCACACCTGCGAAATGCAATCGAACCTTTTCGTACGGGAACCCGATCTACCGTTGGCTCCACGAAGCCCACAGCCCGGCCACCGTCGCCCGAAGGCACACCCCGCCCTCGTCCGGACAGGAGCCCCGTGTCCCGTCGTGTCACCCTGCCCCCCTGGCTCGCCCACGCCCTGCGCGCCCAGCGGGGGCCCGTGCCCTGGAGCGCGGTGACCAGAGGGGCGCTGGCCGCCGGGCCCTTGCTGCTCGCGGCGGTCCTGGCCCAGCGCACCTCCCTCGGTGTGGTCGCCGCCATCGCCGCCATGCTCGCCGGGATCAACGACCGGCCCGGCAGCCGACGGGCCGCCGTGCGGCGGCTCGGGGCGCCCGCGGCGGCCGGTGCGGTGGGGCTGCTGGTCGGGACCTACGGCGGCGCACATCTCGCCGCCGTACCCCTCACCCTGCTGCTCACGGGTCTCGGCCTGGTCGCCGGAGGCATCAGCGCCGTCGGGCCCGTCGCCTCCGGCGCCGGGACGCAGTTGCTGGTCGCCGCCGCCATCGGTGCCGGCATGCCGGTCGTCGAGGCGGGCTGGCAGCGGGCCCTCGCCTTCCTCGCCGGCGCCGGATGGCTGCTGGTGCTGCGGCTCGCCCTGCCCACGCCCGGCGCGCTCGCCGGTGACTACCGGTTCGACGGCGAGCGGGACGCCGTCGCCGGCGTGTACGACGCCATCGCCGACCTGCTGGAGGCCGTCGCGGGCGAGGCCGCGCTCGGCCGGCGGAAGGCGCTGAGCACCGCACTCGACCACGCCCAGGACGCGCTCACCGGGCCCCGGCTGCGGCGGTACGCCAGTTCCGCCGCCGAGCGCCGGCTGCACGCGCAGTACGCCGCCGCGCTGCCCCTCGCCGAGGCGGCCACCGCCCTCGCCTGGGCGGGCGAACCGATATCCGAGCGGGCCGCGGAGGGGCCCCGCCGGCTCGCCGCCGCCGTCCGGGAGAACGCCGGCACCGGACCGCTGCCCGCGCCGTCCCGTGCGGTGCCCGCCCTGCGCGCCCTCGACGACGCCCTGCTGCGGGCCGCCGAGGCCTTCGACCGGTCCGAGGGCGCCGAACAGCGGCCGCCCGCCCGGCGCCGCGGCCCCGAGGAGGTCCTGCGAGCCGCGTTCGGCAGCGGCGGACGGGAGTACGGGCTGCGGGTCGCCCTGTGCTTCGGAGCCAGCGCCGCCATCGCCCAGGCCCTGCACCACACCCGCTGGTACGGCAGTCACCAGCACTGGTACTGGCTGCCCGCCACCGCCGTCTTCCTCGTCAAGCCCGACCTCGGTCCGCTCGCCTCCCGGGTGCTGTGCCGGGCCGCCGGGACAGTGCTCGGCGCCCTCGTCTTCGCGGGCTTCGCCGCCGTCCTGCCCCGGCCCGAGGGGCTCATCGTCCTGGTGGCCGTCTGCGGCGCCCTCGTCCCGGCGGCCACCAGGCACTTCGCCGCGCAGACCGCCGTCGTCACCGTCCTGGTGCTCGCCCTGGTCATGGTCGGGGGCGAACCGCAGGCCTCGGTCAGCCGGATCGGCGAGACACTGCTGGCCTGCGCGTTGGTCCTGCTCGTCGGGCACCTGCCGATGCCGGGGAAGCACGGTGGCGGGGTCCGGGGCCGGCTGGCGGCGGCCGGGCGGGCCGCGCACACCTACCTCGCCCACGTGCTGAGCGAGTCCGGCGACCGCGGTGAACGCTGGGCGCTGCGTCGCGAGGCCTACCGCACCCTCGCCGAGGCACGCTCCGCCATCGCCCTCGCCGCCGCCGAACTCCCTGCTCTCGCCCGGCACACCGAGGGCACGGAGGCGGTGGCCGCCGTACTCGAACGGCTCGTGGACACCACCACCGCGTGCGCCGTGCACCTCGACGAGACCGGCCGGCTCACCGCCCGCCACACCCGGCAGCTCGAAGACCTGGCAGCCGAGTTGACGCAGGGCGGGCAGCGGCACGGGGTCGCCGTGCCGCGAATGCCGGTCGCCGCGCCGCGGCTCGCCGGATGACGCAACGCGGAAGAATTCTTCGGCCGCGCCGATGAGTTCTCCGTCCTCCCACGGTCACCACAGGGAACCGACCGCCGTACAGGAGGACCCATGTCGCTTCCGGAGATCGTCTCGCGTGAGCGGTGGCGTGCCGCGCGCGAGGAGCTGCTGCTCAAGGAGGAGGCGGTCACGCGCGCGCGGGACGCGCTCAACGCGCAGCGGCGCCGGCTGCCCATGGTCGAGGTGGACCCCGAGTACGTCTTCGAGGGCGGCGACGGCAAGGCGAACCTGCTCGACCTCTTCGACGGACGGGCCCAACTGGTCGTCCACCACTTCATGTTCGCCCCCGAGTGGGAGGCCGGCTGCCCCGGCTGTGCCGCCTTCCTGGACCAGATCGGCCACCTCGCACATCTGCGGGCGCGCGGCACCTCGTTCGCGGCGGTCTCCCGGGCGCCGTTCACCCGGATCCTGCCGTTCAAGGCACGGATGGGCTGGACGGTGCCCTGGTACTCCTCGTACCACAGCGATGTCGGCCGCGACTTCAACCGCGACTTCGAGGCGACCATCGTGGTGGACGACGAACCGGTGGAACGTCCCGGGATCAGCTGCTTCCTGCGGGAGTCGGACCGGGTCTTCCACACCTACTCGGCGTACGACCGCGGACTCGACGGGCTCGGCTCGGTCGCCTCACTGCTCGACCTGACGGCCCTGGGCCGGGCCCCCGCGGGCAGCGACCGCGTCCGCTATCACGACGAGTACGAGGACTGACACGCACAGTCACGGACGTGGCCGAAAGTCAACGGACTCTCACCCTCCGCGCCGGTGGGGTGTCGGCTGTGTCTCAGTACGGTCACCGGGCGAGCCGTTCACGTTCCCCAGAGCGTTAACTCCTACAAGTACGAACCAGCTCTGGAGGTGCAGGATGGTGAACGGGCGAACCGTGCTCGAACGCTTTGCCGCAGGCGGACCGCGAGGATCATGGCCTGCGGAGGAGTTCGCACAGGCCCGGCGGCTGGAAGGGCTGCCCGCGGAAGTGGTGATGGACCTGGCGACCGACACCTTCCTGGTCATCGTGCGCCCGGCCGACGGCGTCGAGAACTAGGGGCCCCTAGGGCCCTTCTGATGGATCTCCGCGGCGTCGCGACGCCCGCCACCCCGCACGCCGATCGCACGCACCGAACGCCGCTCCTTCTCCCACGGAGATCCATCAGAAGGGCCCTAG
>NZ_JBEYJU010000143.1:0-15774 GCF_040703965.1 Streptomyces sp. NPDC006655
GGCAAGACCCTGGTGGAGCTGTTCGGTCTCGCCCGTGAGCTGAACATCGACGCCGAGGGCATCGACATGGGCCCGTCCCCGACGGACGCCGCCCTTGCCGCCGACCTGGCGCTGCCGATCGAGGAGCTGGAGCTCACGGTCCGCTCCTACAACTGCCTCAAGCGCGAGGGCATCCACTCCGTGGGTGAGCTCGTGGCGCGTTCGGAGGCGGACCTCCTGGACATCCGCAACTTCGGTGCGAAGTCCATCGACGAGGTCAAGGCGAAGCTGGCCGGCATGGGCCTGGCCCTGAAGGACAGCCCGCCCGGATTCGACCCCACGGCCGCCGCCGACGCCTTCGGCGCCGACGACGACGCGGACGCGGGTTTCGTGGAGACCGAACAGTACTGAGCAGTACCTGATCGGTTGATGCCGGTGAGCGTCCGCTCACCGGGTTCCTGACCCCGGTACCTGACACGGCCGGGGCAGACACACAGGAGAAGAACAATGCCGAAGCCCACCAAGGGTGCCCGTCTGGGCGGCAGCGCCGCGCACGAGAAGCTGCTCCTCGCGAACCTCGCGAAGTCGCTCTTCGAGCACGGCCGCATCACCACCACCGAGGCGAAGGCCCGCCGCCTGCGCCCGTACGCCGAGCGTCTGGTCACCAAGGCGAAGAAGGGCGACCTTCACAACCGCCGTCAGGTGCTCCAGGTCATCACGGACAAGAGCATCGTGCACACGCTCTTCACCGAGATCGGCCCCCGCTACGAGAACCGTCCGGGTGGTTACACCCGCATCACCAAGATCGGTAACCGCCGTGGCGACAACGCGCCCATGGCTGTCATCGAGCTGGTCGAGGCGCTGACGGTCGCGCAGCAGGCGACCGGCGAGGCCGAGGCCGCCACCAAGCGTGCGGTCAAGGAGGCCGAGGAGGCCAAGGTCGAGGAGACCAAGGCCGACGAGGTCGTCGAGGACGCGGCGCCCGCCGAGGGCGAGGAGTCGAAGGAGGCGTAAGGCCGTCCTTTGGCTGCTGGTCCGTCGTGGCTGGTCGCGCAGTTCCCCGCGCCCCTGAGGGGGCGCGTCAGTGGGCCCGTTCCTTTCGAGGGGCGGGCCCACTTTCCTGTGCTTGAGAGGATTCTTCCGTGAGTGACGAAGTTCAGCCCGGCCACGTGCGTATCCGTCTTGACCTGTCCTACGACGGGACCGGCTTTCACGGCTGGGCCAAGCAGGCCGGTGGGAAGCGGACCGTGCAGGGGGAGATCGAGGAGGCGCTGCGTGTCGTCACGCGGTCGCAGGAGACGACGTACGAGCTGACCGTCGCCGGGCGGACCGATGCCGGGGTGCACGCGCGCGGACAGGTGGCGCATGTCGACCTGCCGGCCGGGCTGTGGGAGGAGCAGGGCGAGAAGCTGCTGAAGCGGCTGGCCGGGCGGCTCCCGAAGGACGTCCGGGTGTGGTCGCTCACGGCGGCTCCGGAGGGCTTCAACGCCCGTTTCTCGGCCGTCTGGCGCCGCTACGCGTACCGGGTGACCGACAACCCCGGTGGCGTCGATCCGCTGCTGCGCAACCACGTGCTGTGGCACGACTGGCCGCTCGACGTGGCGGCCATGAACGAGGCGGCCGCGCGGCTGCTGGGGGAGCACGACTTCGCGGCGTACTGCAAGCGGCGGGAGGGGGCGACGACCATCAGGACCCTCCAGGAGCTGAGCCTGGAGCGGGGGGCCGACGGGATCGTCACGGCGACCGTGCGGGCCGACGCCTTCTGCCACAACATGGTGCGGTCCCTGATCGGCGCGCTGCTGTTCGTGGGGGACGGGCACCGGGGCCCGGAGTGGCCGGGCAAGGTGCTGGCCGCCGGCGTCAGGGACTCGGCCGTGCACGTCGTACGACCGCACGGCCTGACCCTCGAGGAGGTCGGCTACCCGGCGGACGAGCTCCTCGCCGCGCGCAACAAGGAGGCGCGCAACAAGCGGTCGCTGCCGACCGCCGGGTGCTGCTAGGGGCCGTCCGCCGGGTGCTGCCAGGGCAACACGCCCCGGAGCCCCGCGGTCACCGGTTCGCCGCTGCCGAGGCCTGGGCCTCGCCGCGGCGGCGAATCTGGCGGAAGGTGAACTCCGCCAGGTCGTCACCGGTGCGGAAGACCTTGGTGTCCTTGGTGGTGACGTCCTTGCCGCTGCTGAAGCCGGTGGTGGTGAAGTAGGCGTAGCGGCCGTAGGAGTTCGCCGTCGTACGGCAGACCCCGGAGTTGCAGAAGGCCTTCACCCCGGCGCCCGCGAGGGAGCTGACGAAGCCCTTCTTGTCGGCCTCGCTCTTGGCCTTGCCGGCCTGGGCCTCGGTGTTGAAGACGGCCACGCCGACCGTGACCGCGACGCCGTCCTTGCTGTAGGTGACGCGCAGCAGCCGGGTGCAGTTGTTCTTGGTGAGGACGTTGACCAGGGTGCCCTTGGCGACCGAGGCGCAGCTCTTCGTGTCGGCCGTCGCGCCCTTCTTGTAGACCGTCTCGCCCATGGTCAGCTGGGTGCCCGGGAAGAGGGTCTCGGCGCTGAGCGGCGCGGTGTCCTTCTGCACGCTGGATATGAAGGCCTGCGGGTCCAGCGGCGGGGGCGCGCTGGTCGGCGCGAAGGACGGCACCGAGTCCGCGGACTCGCTGGGCAGCGAGGCGCTCGCGGGCAGGTTGGAGGGCGTGCCGGAGGCCTTGTCGTCGCCGTTCGCGGACACGACGGCCATCGCGACGGCGGTGCCGATCGCCAGCGTGGCGACCACGCCACCGCCGATGAACAGCACTCTGCGCCGCTTGTTCCGCGTTTCCGAGGCCTCGGCCAGCGCCGCCCAGTCCGGGGTCTGGTCGTTGCCGCTGCTCCACGGTTGCTGAGACTGCGGTTTCCAGGGATCCCACTGGGACTGGGGTCCCCCCTGCCCATAACTCATGGGGCGCATCTTAGACGGGGGAAGCGGGGTACCGGTGCGACAGTACGAACGGTGATAGTGGACCTTTGGGGCACGGGGGAGCATCCCGGTGCCGGTCAGCGCCTGCGGGGGCGCGCGAGTGTCGCCGCGGGCTCGTTTTGACCCGCCCGGGGGCGTCCCGGTAGGCTGACCCCTCGTTGTGTATTGGCTCGCTCATTCTCACGGGAGCGGCCTCTACCTAGGTTCCCTGGAGCAGTTACCAGTGGGCGGCATACGGGCAGCGTCCCCGGCATTGTCGTCCCCAGCTGCACGATCGCTTCAGTGATGCCATGTGTCAGCACCCATCCACTGAAGAAGAAGGCTGCGAAGTGCGTACGTACAGCCCCAAGCCCGGCGATGTGACTCGCCAGTGGCACGTCATTGACGCTCGGGACGTCGTCCTGGGCCGTCTCGCCACCACCGCCGCGTCCCTTCTCCGCGGCAAGCACAAGCCGATCTACGCGCCCCACGTCGACACCGGTGACTTCGTCATCATCATCAACGCCGACAAGGTGCACCTGTCCGGCAACAAGCGGACCCAGAAGATGGCGTACCGCCACTCCGGCTACCCGGGTGGTCTGCGCTCCGTCCGCTACGACGAGCTGCTCGACAAGAACCCCGAGAAGGCCATCGAGAAGGCCGTCAAGGGCATGCTCCCCAAGAACACGCTGGGCCGTCAGATGCTCTCGAAGCTGAAGGTCTACAAGGGTGACGTGCACCCGCACGCTGCGCAGCAGCCGGTGCCGTTCGAGATCACCCAGGTCGCGCAGTAAGTCCGGCCACCCCCTAAGACTGAAGAGAATCTGAGGAGAATCGTGGCCGAGACCACTGCCGAGCAGCCGCTCGAAGAGCTTGACATCGACAGCTACACCACGGAGTCGGACGTCCCCGTCGAGGGCGAGTACACCTCCGAGTCCCTCGCGTCCCGCTTCGGCGACCCGCAGCCGGCCGCCGGCCTGGGCCGTCGCAAGAACGCCATCGCCCGCGTCCGGATCATCCCGGGCACCGGCAAGTGGAAGATCAACGGTCGCACCCTCGAGGACTACTTCCCGAACAAGGTGCACCAGCAGGAAGTCAACGAGCCCTTCAAGGTGCTGGAGCTCGAGGGCCGTTACGACGTCGTCGCCCGCATCGCCGGTGGCGGTGTCTCCGGTCAGGCCGGTGCGCTCCGTCTCGGTGTCGCCCGCGCGCTGAACGAGGCCGACGTCGACAACAACCGCGGCCCGCTCAAGAAGGCCGGCTTCCTCCGGCGCGACGACCGTGCGGTCGAGCGCAAGAAGGCCGGTCTCAAGAAGGCCCGCAAGGCCCCGCAGTACAGCAAGCGTTAATCCCAGTCGCCTGCACGTACTCCGAACGCCCCGGCGGCACGCCACATGTGCCGCCGGGGCGTTCGTTTATCCCAGGCAAGGGCGTATAACGACACAAGACGCTCAAAGGCTGGTGTGATCGCATGACTAAGCGCCTGCCATCATTTTCTGGCAGCAAGGACGCTTCCTCAGGAGGACAAGTGGGACGACTCTTCGGCACGGACGGCGTGCGCGGTGTCGCCAACGCGGACCTGACCGCCGAGATGGCGCTCGGTCTGTCGGTCGCGGCGGCGCACGTGCTGGCCGAGGCGGGCACGTTCGAGGGCCACCGGCCGAAGGCGGTCGTCGGACGGGACCCGCGCGCGTCCGGGGAGTTCCTGGAGGCGGCCGTGGTCGCGGGCCTCGCGAGTGCCGGCGTCGACGTCCTGAGCGTGGGCGTCCTGCCGACCCCGGCCGTGGCCTTCCTGACCGGCGCGCTCGGCGCCGACCTCGGTGTCATGCTCTCCGCCAGCCACAACGCCATGCCGGACAACGGCATCAAGTTCCTCGCCCGCGGCGGCCACAAGCTCGACGACGAGCTGGAGGACCGCATCGAGGCGGTGTACGAGTCCCACCGGCACGGCGAGCCCTGGGAGCGGCCGACCGGTGCGGGCGTCGGCCGGGTGCGATCGTACGACGAGGGTTCCGAGCAGTACGTCGGCCACCTGCTCTCCGTCCTCCCCAACCGGCTCGACGGCCTGAAGATCGTTCTCGACGAAGCGCACGGCGCGGCCGCGGGGGTCTCGCCGGAGGCGTTCCGCCGGGCCGGTGCCGAGGTCGTCACCATCGGAGCCGAGCCGGACGGTCTCAACATCAACGACGGCTGCGGCTCGACCCACCTCGGTCCGCTGAAGGCCGCGGTCGTCGAGCACGGGGCCGACTTCGGCATCGCCCACGACGGTGACGCGGACCGGTGCCTGGCCGTGGACCACACCGGCGAGGAGGTCGACGGCGACCAGATCATGGCCGTGCTCGCGCTCGCGATGCGGGAGCGGGGCGCGCTGCGCGCCGACACCGTCGTCGCCACCGTGATGTCCAACCTCGGGTTCAAGCTGGCGCTGGAGCGGGCGGGGCTGCACCTCGTGCAGACCGCGGTCGGCGACCGGTACGTCCTGGAGGAGATGAAGGAGCACGGGTACGCCCTCGGCGGCGAGCAGTCCGGGCACGTCATCATCCTCGACCACGCGACGACCGGCGACGGCACGCTGACCGGGCTGCTGCTGGCGGCACGGGTCGCGGAGACCGGGAAGTCCCTGCGGGAGCTGGCCGGGGTGATGGAGCGGCTGCCCCAGGTGCTGATCAACGTGCCGGACGTCGACCGGTCGCGCGTGGGGACCTCGGGGGACCTGGCGGCGGCCGTGGCCGAGGCGGAGCGGGAGCTGGGGGAGACGGGGCGCGTGCTGCTCCGCCCCTCGGGGACCGAGCCGCTGGTGCGGGTGATGGTGGAGGCGGCCGACATCGAGCAGGCGCGGTCGGTGGCGGGGCGGCTGGCCGACGCCGTCAAGTCTGCCCTGGGGTAGTTCGTTTTTCCTGGTTCGGGGTGCCGGGGAGCGTGGGTGGCGGGCCGCGGGTTTCGTCGTGGCTGGTCGCGCAGTTCCTCCCCCAGCCTCCGGCCGGGGGTACCCCCAGCGCCCCTGAAGGGGCGCGTTGTCGGGGGGCTTGTGCCCACAGGCCCGGGTGTCAGAGCTTGCGCAGCCTCAGGCGCTGCACCTTGTGGTCCGGGCCCTTGCGGACGACCAGGGTGGCGCGGCCGCGGGTGGGGGCGATGTTCTCCACCAGGTTCGGCCTGTTGATGGTGCGCCAGAGGCCGCGGGCGTAGTCCAGGGCCTCCTCCTCCGAGACCTGGGTGTACTTGCGGAAGTACGAGTCCGGGTTCTGGAAGGCGGTCTGCCGGAGCTTCTGGAACCGGTTGAGGTACCAGCGTTCGATGTCCTCCTCGCTCGCGTCGACGTACACGCTGAAGTCGAAGTAGTCCGCGAGACCGACCCGGGTGCGGCCGTCGCTGCCGGGCAGCGCCGGTTGCAGGACGTTCAGGCCCTCGACGATCAGGATGTCGGGGCGCCGGACGGTGAGCCTGCGGTCCGGGACGATGTCGTAGATGAGGTGGGAGTAGACGGGGGCGGTGACCTCGTCCTTGCCGGCCTTGATGTCGGCGACGAAGCGGGTCAGGGCCCGGCGGTCGTACGACTCGGGGAAGCCCTTGCGCGACATCAGGCCGCGTGCCTCCAGCTCCCTGGTCGGGAGCAGGAACCCGTCCGTCGTCACCAGCTCGACGTGCGGGTGCTCGGGCCAGCGGGAGAGCAGGGCCTGGAGGAGCCGGGCGACGGTGGACTTGCCGACGGCGACCGAACCGGCCACGCCTATCACGAAGGGCGTGCCGGACTGCGAGCCCTGTTCGCCGAGGAAGGTGTTCAGGGCGCCCCGCAGGCCGTCCGTGGCGCCGACGTACAGGTTGAGCAGCCGGGACAGCGGCAGGTAGACGTCCCGCACCTCGTCGAGGTCGATGACGTCGCCGAGCCCGCGCAGCTTCTCGACCTCCTCGGCCGTCAGCGGCAGCGGCGTCTTGTCACGCAGCGCGCTCCACTCGGCGCGGGTGAGGTCGACGTAGGGAGTCGCCTCCGGCCTGTGCCGGTGGGCGCTTCGGGGCATCGGGGAGACCGGAGAGATCACATTCCATTGTTAACGGAGTTTGAACGGGACGGCGGGTGGGGTCCGTCACGTGGGGCTGCGGTCAGGGCCGCGAGAGGCGAGGCTCTCGGCTGCCAGGTGCCCGAGGGACTTGGCGCGCGTGACGAAGATTTCGGGGTCGTCCATCCTGGCCGTGACCCGCGGTGGATAGATCTCGGCATCGACGTGGTGGGCGAACGAGTCACGCAACGCGGTGAGGACGTTCGTCTGGTCGGGCTCGGGAAGTGATCCGACGAACACATAGCCCGACGCGACGCCCGCGGTGACCGCACGCTTCGCCTGGTCGTCCGTCACGTGCCGGAGGATGAAAGCGGCCGCGTCCTCGAAGAGGGCGGACGTGGCGAACCAGTCGAGAGCCTCCTGCGACGCGCCGCAGGGCAAGGACACGAGCTTCGTCATCGCTTCGAGACTGCCATGACCGGTTCTGGTCCGCGACGTGATTTCCGATTTCGGGCACGCTGAGCCGTGTTCGGGGCGGGGGCGGCACTTAGGCTGCCGCTCATGTGCGGAATCGTGGGATACGTGGGGGCGCAGTCGGCGCTCGATGTCGTGGTGGCCGGGCTGAAGCGGCTGGAGTACCGCGGGTACGACTCCGCCGGTGTCGCCGTACTGGCGGACGGCGGACTGGCCTCGGCCAAGCGGGCCGGGAAGCTGGTCAATCTGGAGAAGGAGCTGACGGAGCGGCCGTTGCCGACCGGGGCCACCGGCATCGGGCACACCCGCTGGGCCACGCACGGCGGCCCGACGGACGCCAACGCGCATCCGCACCTCGACAACGCCGGCCGGGTCGCCGTCGTCCACAACGGGATCATCGAGAACTTCGCCGCACTGCGCGCCGAGTTGGCGGAGCGCGGGCACGACCTGGCGTCCGAGACGGACACCGAGGTCGTGGCGCACCTGCTCGCCGAGGAGTTCTCCGGCACCGCCGATCTCGCGGAGGCGATGCGGCTGGTGTGCCGCCGTCTGGAGGGCGCGTTCACCCTGGTCGCGGTGCACGCCGACGAGCCGGACGTGGTCGTGGGCGCCCGCCGGAACTCGCCCCTGGTGGTGGGCGTCGGGGAGGGCGAGGCGTTCCTCGCCTCGGACGTCGCCGCGTTCATCGCCCACACGCGGTCGGCGATCGAGCTGGGCCAGGACCAGGTGGTGGAGCTGCGCCGGGACGGCGTGACGGTGACGGGCTTCGACGGCGCCCCGGCGGACGTCCGTTCGTACCACGTCGACTGGGACGCGTCGGCGGCGGAGAAGGGGGGCTACGACTACTTCATGCTGAAGGAGATCGCCGAGCAGCCCAAGGCGGTCGCCGACACCCTCCTGGGCCGCATCGACACGAACGGCTCGCTGACCCTCGACGAGGTCCGGATCGGCGCGGCGGAGCTGCGCGAGGTCGACAAGGTCGTCATCGTCGCCTGCGGCACCGCCTTCCACGCCGGGCTGATCGCCAAGTACGCCATCGAGCACTGGACCCGCATCCCGTGCGAGGTGGAGCTGGCCAGCGAGTTCCGCTACCGGGACCCGATCCTCGACTCGCGTTCGCTGGTCATCGCCATCTCGCAGTCCGGCGAGACCATGGACACCCTGATGGCGCTGCGGCACGCGCGGGAACAGGGCTCGAGGGTGCTCGCCATCTGCAACACCAACGGCTCGACGATCCCCCGTGAGTCGGACGCGGTGCTGTACACCCACGCCGGCCCGGAGGTCGCGGTCGCCTCGACCAAGGCGTTCCTCACCCAGTTGGTCGCCTGCTACCTGGTCGCCCTCTACCTCGGCCAGGTGCGGGGCACCAAGTGGGGCGACGAGATCGGCGCGGTGATCCGGGACCTCTCGCAGATCTCCGGCGAGGTCGAACGGGTCCTGGAGACCATGGAGCCGGTACGGGCGCTGGCGCGGTCGCTGGCGGACAAGAAGACGGTGCTGTTCCTCGGCCGGCACGTCGGCTACCCGGTCGCCCTGGAAGGCGCCCTGAAGCTCAAGGAACTGGCGTACATGCACGCCGAGGGCTTTGCGGCGGGCGAGTTGAAGCACGGGCCGATCGCGCTGATCGAGGAGGACCTCCCGGTGGTCGTGGTCGTGCCCTCGCCGCGTGGCCGTTCGGTGCTGCACGACAAGATCGTGTCCAACATCCAGGAGATCAGGGCGCGCGGTGCGCGGACCATCGTGATCGCGGAGGAGGGCGACGAGGCGGTCGTGCCGTACGCCGACCACCTGATCAGCATCCCGGCCACCCCGACCCTCCTCCAGCCGCTGGTGGCCACGGTCCCGCTCCAGGTCTTCGCCTGCGAACTGGCCACCGCCCGCGGCAACGAGGTGGACCAGCCGCGCAATCTGGCGAAGTCCGTGACCGTGGAGTGACCGTAGGCTGCCCGTCATGAGCATCATCGGGGTCGGGATCGACGTCGCCGAGATCGACCGGTTCCGGGAGTCGCTGGAGCGTACTCCCGGGCTGGCCGGGCGGTTGTTCGTGGAGCGGGAGTTGTATCTGCCGAGCGGGGAGCGGCGCGGCGCCGCCTCGCTCGCGGCGCGGTTCGCGGCGAAGGAGGCCCTGGCCAAGGCGCTGGGCGCGCCGCCGGGGCTGCTCTGGACGGACGCGGAGGTCGTCGTCGAGGACAGCGGGCGGCCACGGCTGCGGGTACGGGGCAGCGTGGCCGCCTGCGCGGCGGAACTCGGCGTCCGCTCGTGGCATGTGTCGCTCAGTCACGACGCCGGGGTGGCCTCGGCGGTGGTGATCGCCGAGGGCTGACCCGGCCCCGGTGGTGTCCCGGGGGGTGACTTTCTGAGCAGCGGCGGCGGATGCGTGGTCCGGGGGTTACGGGAGAGACTCGGGGCATGCGCACTGCTTACAGCGTGGAGACGGTACGGGCGGCCGAGCGGGAGTTGATGGCGCGGCTGCCGGAAGGGGCGCTGATGCAGCGGGCCGCCGCCGGGCTGGCCGCCGCTTGCGCCGAGTTGCTCGGACGGGTGTACGGCAGCCGGGTGGTGCTGCTGGTCGGCAGCGGGGACAACGGTGGGGACGCGCTGTACGCGGGGGCGCGGCTGGCCCGCAGAGGCGCGGGCGTCACGGCCGTGCTGCTCACCCCGGAGCGCGCGCACGCGGCCGGGCTGGCGGCGCTGCGCCGGGCCGGCGGCAGGGTGGTGGACCCCGGACGTGCCGACGCGGCGATCCTGCGGGCCGATCTCGTCGTCGACGGGATCGTGGGGATCGGCGGGAAGGGCGGGCTGCGGCCGGACGCGGCCGCGCTGGTGGCCGTGGTGGAGCGGTCGCGGGCCGCCGTGGTCGCCGTGGACCTGCCGAGCGGGGTCGAGGCGGACAGCGGCGAGGTGCGCGGGGCGGCCGTACGGGCCGACCTCACCGTCACCTTCGGGACGCACAAGCCGGGGCTGCTGGTCGATCCCGCGCGGGCTTACGCCGGTTCGGTACGGCTGGTCGACATCGGGCTCGAACTGCCCGAGGAGGCCGAGCTGGAGGCGTTGCAGGACGTCGACGTGGCGCGGCTGCTGCCGGCGCCGTCGGCGGAGAGCGACAAGTACCGGCGGGGCGTGGTCGGCATCGCCGCCGGGTCGGCGCGCTACCCGGGCGCGGCCGTGCTCGCCGTCGCGGGGGCGCTGCGGGGCGGCGCCGGGGCCGTACGGTACGCCGGGCCCGCCAAGGACGAGGTGCTGGCGCGCTTTCCCGAGACGCTGGTGTCGGACGGGGGGCCGCGCAAGGCCGGGCGGGTGCAGGCGTGGGTGGTCGGGCCGGGCGCCGGTGACGACGCCCGGGTGGTCGGCGAGGTCCTGGAGGAGGACGTGCCGGTGCTGCTCGACGCGGACGGGCTGCGGCTCGCCGACCGGGACGCGGTGCGCGGTCGTACGGCACCCACGCTGATGACGCCGCACGCCGGGGAGGCGGCCGCTCTGCTGGGGGTACGGCGGGAGGAGGTCGAGGCCGGCCGGCTCGCGGCGGTGCGGGAGCTGGCGGCGGCGTACCGGGCGACGGTGCTGCTGAAGGGGTCGACGACGTTGGTGGCGGCGGCCGGGGGAGGAGCGGTCCGGGTCAACGCGACGGGGACGCCGTGGCTGGCCACCGCCGGGAGCGGGGATGTGCTGTCGGGGCTCGGGGGGTCGTTGCTCGCGGCGGGGTTGGACGGGCGGGACGCGGGGAGCGTTGCGGCGTATCTGCACGGGCTCGCGGGGAGGTTCGCCGCGCGGGGGGCGCCGGTGGTCGCCCATGAGGTCGCCGCGGAGTTGCCGTCGGCGTGGCGGGGTGTTTTCCCGACGGGGTGAGGGGCCGCTGAAGGGGGCGCTGCGGCCGAGGGCGTCTGCATCCCTCGGGTGACCTCGCCGCGCGGCTTCCCGGAATCATCAGGGAGGCGGGGTTGTCTGATCGCATGATTAGTGGACGAATCATGCGTAAACGGCGGGGGAGTGCCGGAGTTCTGGTCGTCGCCCTGGCCGTGCTCTGTCTCGGTGCCGGGAGCGCCGCCGCCGGCACCGCTGCGCCCAAGCCGCCGGTGGTCGTTCCCGAGTCGGAGCTGGTGCCGGGGGTGGCGCCCGGTCCCGGCCGGCCCTGGACACTCGACACCCCCGACCAGGTGCTGCCTCCCAAGGTGTACACGCCCGGTGCCCAGGAGGACGCCGTCGAGCCGAAGGCGGCGGCGCCGGGGACGTACGACCTCGTCGAGTACGTGCCGCTCAGCGACGCCGTCTCCAAGGTGAGCTGCTCCAAGCTCACCGGGCCGTACCAGAAGCAGATCGAGCAGTGGCTGGGGCTGAAGACGGACGGCAGGCAGTCCGCGGCCGACTGCAAGGCCATCCAGAAGTTCCAGAAGCGGTACGGGATCAAGCCGGCGATCGGGTTCGCGGGGCCGGTGACCTGGTACCAGATGATGCTGCTGTCGGCGAGGAAGAACCCGAACGCCGCGAAGAACTGCCCCGTGCGGTCGTACCGGGTCGCCTGCGTCGATCTCAACCGGCAGGTCACCTGGGTGCAGCAGGGCAGCAAGGTGATCTACGGGCCGGTGCAGATGCGCAGCGGACGCAAGGGCTACGCGACCAGGGCCGGCTGGCACACCGTGTACTGGCGGCACAAGAACCACTGGTCGACCCTGTACAACTCGCCGATGCCGTATGCCCAGTTCTTCGACGGCGGGCAGGCCTTCCACGCCGTGTACGGCTCCATCTACACCACCGTCGGCTCCTGGGGCTGCGTGAACCTGAAGCTCGGCGACGCCAAGAAGCTGTGGGGCGTGCTGAAAAAGGGGGACAAGGTGTACGTGTGGGGGCACCGCACGGGTACCTGAGGTATCCGAACCTCGTACCGGGGCCTGCGCCGGAGGGCCCGCCGGGGCCTCTGAGACACTGGGGGCGCGATGAGTGACACACCGACTGCGCCGACCGCGCCCCTGCGCGCCCGCGCCGAGATCGACCTGGCCGCCCTGCGGGCCAACGTGCGGACCCTGCGCGCCCTCGCGCCGGGCGCCGCCCTGATGGCCGTGGTGAAGTCCGACGCGTACGGCCACGGCGCGGTCCGCTGTGCCCGCGCCGCCGTCGCGGCGGGCGCGGCCTGGCTGGGTACGGCCACTCCCGAGGAGGCCCTGGCGCTGCGCGCGGACGCCGGGCTGTCGGCGGACGTGCGGATCATGTGCTGGCTGTGGACCCCGGGCGGCCCCTGGCGGGAGGCCGTCGAGGCGGACCTGGACGTGTCGGTGAGCGGCCTGTGGGCGCTGCGCGAGGTCGTCGAGGCGGCGCGGTCGGCCGGCCGCCCCGCGCGCGTGCAGCTCAAGGCGGACACCGGGCTCGGGCGCAACGGCTGCCAGCCCGCCGACTGGCCCGAGCTGGTCGGCGAGGCGCTGCGGGCCGAGGCGGCGGGCCTGGTCCGGATCACGGGACTCTGGTCGCACTTCGCCTGCGCCGACGAGCCCGGCCATCCCGCCACCGCCGCCCAGCTCACCCTCTTCCGCGAACTGCTCGCGTACGCCGAGGAGCAGGGCGTGCGCCCCGAGGTGCGGCACATCGCCAACTCGCCGGCCACCCTCACCCTCCCCGAGTCGCACTTCGACCTCGTCCGCACCGGCATCGCGCTCTACGGCCTGTCGCCCAGCCCCGAACTGGGCAGCGCGGCCGACTTCGGCCTGCGCCCGGTGATGACCCTGGCCGCCTCCCTCGCCCTGGTGAAGCACGTCCCGGGCGGACACGGCGTCAGCTACGGACACCATTACGTCACGCCCGGCGAGACCACCCTCGGGCTGGTCCCCGTCGGGTACGCGGACGGCGTCCCGCGGCACGCCTCCGGCAGTGGACCCGTGCTGGTCGGCGGCAAGTGGCGGACGGTCGCCGGACGCGTCGCCATGGACCAGTTCGTCGTCGACCTCGGCGGCGACGAGCCCGAAACCGGGTCCGAGGCCGTGCTGTTCGGGCCGGGCGACCGCGGCGAGCCCACCGCCGAGGACTGGGCCCAGGCCGCCGGCACCATCGCCTACGAAATCGTCACCCGCATCGGAACCCGGGTTCCTCGCGTCTATGTGAACGAGGAACCGAATGGGCAGGAACCAAGGGACGGCGCCTGACCTCCTCCTGGGTTCGGCGGCGCCACAACCCGGTTACACCTGTAGCAGCAGCATGAGGCACGTCGTCGGCGTCACCCGAACCGCCGAACCGGCGAACTCCAGTACGGCGAAGAGGAGCGGTACGTGAGCGAGAGCAGTGCGGAGGCCGTAGCGGACGCCGCGGCGGCCGTCGTCTCCGCCACGGGGGTGGACGCCAGCTGGCGCAAGGTGACCGGTATCGCCGGGGCCGCCATAGGCGTACTCGCCGCCGGGGCGGCGGCCGGGGTCGCCCTGGAGCGGATGACGGTGGGCCGCGCAATGCGCCGCAAGGCCCGGCTCGCCCTGGACTCCGCGGGACCCTACGGCACCCTGCGCGGCACCCCGGGCAAGGCGTCCGCCGACGACGGCACCGAGCTGTACTACGAGGTCGACGAGACCGAACCCGACACCGGCACCGCCGTCTCCCCGCGCCGCCGCCGGCTCTTCGGCCGCAAGGCGCCCGCACCCGTCACCGTCGTCTTCAGCCACGGCTACTGCCTCAACCAGGACTCCTGGCACTTCCAGCGCGCGGCGCTGCGCGGCGTCGTGCGCACCGTGCACTGGGACCAGCGCAGCCACGGCCGCTCCGGCCGGGGCGTCGCCCAGCACGAGGAGGGCGCGGCGGTCACCATCGACCAGCTGGGCCGGGACCTCAAGGCCGTCCTCGACGCGGCCGTCCCCGAGGGGCCGATCGTGCTGGTCGGTCACTCCATGGGCGGCATGACCGTGATGGCGCTGGCCGCGCAGTACCCGGAGCTGATCCGGGAGCGCGTCGTCGCCACCGCCTTCGTCGGCACCTCCTCCGGGCGGCTCGGCGAGGTCAACTTCGGGCTGCCGGTCGCCGGCGTCAACGCGGTGCGCCGGGTGCTGCCCGGCGTGCTGAAGGCGCTGGGCACCCAGGCCGCGCTGGTGGAGAAGGGACGGCAGATCACCGCCGACCTGTTCGCCGGGATCATCAAGCGGTACTCGTTCGCGGGCCGGGACATCGACCCGGCCGTCGAGCGGTTCGCCGAACGGATGATCGAGTCCACCCCGATCGACGTGGTCGCCGAGTTCTACCCGGCCTTCACCGACCACGACAAGACCGCCGCGCTCGCCCACTTCCAGAAACTGCCGGTGCTGGTGCTGGCCGGGGTGCAGGACCTGGTCACGCCCAGCGAGCACAGCGAGGTCATCGCCGACCTGCTGCCCGACGCCGAACTGGTGCTGGTCCCGGACGCCGGCCACCTGGTCATGCTGGAGCACCCGGAAGTGGTCACCGACCGCCTCGCCGACCTCCTGACCCGCGCGGGCGCGGTGCCGGCAGGGGCTACGGTAAGTGGCTATGGAAGCACCAGCAGCACGGCACGACCGGGCTGAGACCGAGCTGATCATCACCTCCCCCGAGCAGATGCGGGAGCTGGGCCGCCGACTGGCCAAGCTGCTGCGCGCCGGTGACCTCGTGATGCTCAGCGGGGAGCTCGGCGCCGGCAAGACGACGCTGACGCGCGGCCTGGGCGAGGGGCTCGAGGTGCGCGGCGCCGTCACCTCGCCGACGTTCGTCATCGCCCGCGTCCACCCTTCCCTCGGCGACGGGCCGCCGCTCGTCCACGTCGACGCGTACCGCCTCGGCGGCGGGCTCGACGAGATGGAGGACCTCGACCTCGACGTCTCGCTGCCCGAGTCCGTGATCGTCGTGGAGTGGGGCGAGGGCAAGGTCGAGGAGCTGACCGAGGACCGGCTCGTCGTGGGCATCCACCGGGCCGTCGGCGACACCACGGACGAGGTGCGGCACGTCACCCTGACGGGTCTCGGGGAGCGGTGGGCCGCGGTGGAGCTGGGCGCGCTGTCCGCCTGAGGACCGTGTGAACGTTCCGACAAGGCGTCGGGAAAATGTTGCGCCGGGCACATCGGGCGTGGTCACATGGTATCCAGTCCGTGGTTAGGTCTACCTAACCGCGTCCGCCCCCGTACGTCAGGAGGCGCCAGTGTCCGTGTCCCAGTCCGAGGAGCGGCGACCGGTCACGGCCGCCGGCGTCTCCATGCGCGAGCTGCTGGCGTCCTGTGCGGCCGCCGACGCGGTGTCCAGACCGCCGGGACGGCCGGAGCCGGCGTCCGGGCCGGTGCCGCAGCCACTGGCGCCGCCGGCCTCACAACCGGCCCAGCGGGCCCGTCAGGCGGCCTAGGGCCCTTCTGATGGATCTCCGCGGCGTCGCGACGCCCGGCACGCACGCTCGACGCACGGGGTGGCGGGCCAGGTGGCTCCGCCACATGGC